>JANMST010000315.1:0-3721 GCA_031389635.1 Acidimicrobiia bacterium
CCGGGTCGGGCGGGTTCGGGCCGGCGCTGTGGGACGGGCGCCCCAACGTTCAATTCCTTTCAGCCGCGGACCTTGTCAAGTTCATCACCGAAGGCTCTGTAGCGCAGGCTCCCTACGGAGTCAACGGAATCGGGTCGGGACGGATGCCCGGGTTCGGCCAGATCCTCACTGCCGAGGACTTGAACTTGATTGCCACGTATCTGCGCTCGGGCAACCTGACAGGAGAGGAGTGAGCTAATGCGCGAATTCTTCCGCGAACTGCTGTCGGCCAACCTGTTCGTCACCGGCATCATCCTCACGCTGGCCGCGTTTGCGATCTTCTACGGAACTATCTCCCTGCTGCTCATCGTCAACACGGGGCGGCGGCTCGGTTTGCTCCTGACCGGGGCCGGGATTTTCGGGTGGCTAGCGATCACCTCGATGCTGTTTGTGGTCTATGCGCCCAGGGGACCCCGGCCGGCCGACATCGAGGGCCTCAATGCCTTCGAAATCAGAATCATCCCCATGGCCTACCTCGTGGTGTCATTGTCCATCTTCATCGGATTCCTGGTTGCTCTGAAGCAGCACGAGGACCTGCAAGAGGGTGCCTCCTAGGCAATTTCCCGGATCGGGTTGGTCTCCTGACCTCGATCGATGCGTAAGAATGGGTGATGCGCGAAATTCCCCGCGCCACGGTGGGGCGCCTCGCCCGCTACCTCCAAGGCCTTGACGAGTTCGGGCGGCCAACGATCTCCTCGGAGGAGATCGCTGCTGCGGTCGGGGTCAACGCTGCCCAAGTGAGGCGCGACCTTTCCTACCTGGGCCATCAGGGAGTACGGGGCGTTGGTTACGACACCGATCACCTTCGTGGGGCCATCATGCGTGAGCTCGGCCTGATGGAAACCGTCGGAGTGGCAATCATCGGGGCCGGCCACCTGGGCCAGGCGCTGGCGGGGTACGGGGGGTTTCTGGACCGGGGCTTCTCGGTGACGGGTCTCTACGACGTCGATCCCAACAAGGTCGGGACCAGCGTCCGCGGTTTCCCGATCAAGCACATCGACCACATGGATGAGGACGCTCGCAGCGGCGTCTTCGCGATCGCCATCATTGCGACCCCAGCCGAACACGCCCCCGATGTCCTGGACAGGTTGGGGGCGGCGGGAGTGCGGTCGATTCTCAACTTTGCTCCGGCAGTCCTTCGGCCGCCATCGGCGGTCGAAGTCCGCAACGTGGACCTGTCAACAGAACTCCAGATCCTGAGCTTCTACAGGACGCACAGGTCCTGAGATCCGAAGTTTGAGGTTCGAGGTTTGAAGTTTGAAGTCGGGTTATGAACCTCAAACCTCAAACCTCAGACCAAACCACCACCACCACCCAGAACTCACCACTCCCGGGTGTCGGTAACCTCGGTCCTATGTCTGATCGGCCGGTGGTCGTGATCGGTGGTGGCCCGGCTGGGTCGGCGGCGGCCTATTGGCTGGCCCGCGACGGCCACCAGGTAATCCTGGCCGAAAAGAAGGAACACCCCCGCGATAAGACCTGTGGCGACGGGCTGACTCCTAGGGCCATCTACTGGCTCGAGCAGATGGGCTTTGACTTCACCGTCGCCGAGTTCCATCGGATAACCGGCCTCCGCTCGTACGCCGGGACGGAACTTTTCATCGAGATGCCCTGGCCCGACCACTCCAAGTACCCCAACTGGGGCGGCGTCATTCGGCGCCGCGACCTCGATTCACAGGTCGCCGACCTCGCCCGCAAGCAGGGTGCCGAGCTCCATGAGAAGACAGAGGCGTTCCCGGTCATCGAACAGGGCCAGTTGGTCGCCGTCGACCTCGACCACGACGGTGAGCGGCGGAGGGTGGAGCCCTCGTACGTCGTGGTGGCGGATGGATCGATGAACCGTTTCGGGCGGGAGCTCGGGTCGGTGCGTCGCAAGGACTACCCGATGGGCCTGGCGGCTCGGGGCTATTACGCGTCACCTCGCTCGACCGACCCGTTTCTCGAGAGTCAGCTCGACATGCGGGATGAAACCGGGGCGACGATGCCCGGCTACGGCTGGGTGTTCCCGCTCGGCGATGGAACCGTGAACGTAGGAGTCGGTCTGCTGACGACGCTGAAAAGGTGGAAGCACGTCAATACGACGCGGATGATGGAGGACTACGCCCGCACCGCTCCCGGATACTGGGGCCTCTCGGAGGAGACCAAGCTGACCGAGCCGGTAGGCGGAAAGCTGACCATGAGTTTCTCCAAGGCGCCGATGATCGGCCCGAACTGGGTCACGATCGGCGACGCCGCCGGGGCCATCAACCCCTGGAACGGCGAGGGAATCAGCTACGCCTACGAAACCGGCCACTTGGCGGCTCGATATGTCGGAGAGGCGATAGGTGCCGACGATCCCACCCGTCTCGAGGCGTATCCTCGCCACCTCGAAGAGGAGTTCGGCCTCTATTACAAGATGGCGCGGATCTTCGTGAGGCTGATCGGCAATCCGACCGTCATGCGTTCGGTAGCCCATGCCGGGATCCACAGCCGCCCCTTGATGGAGTGGACCCTCAAGGTCATGTCCAACCTCCTGGACGAAGACGAAAAAGGCGCCGGTGAACGCGCTTACAACATGCTGGCCGCCCTGGTCAAGCCCCTCCCCGTTGCTTAGGCAGCCCCAAGCCACAAGCCCTCTGGCCTCAAACCTCAAACCTCAAACCTCAAACCTCGAACCGCCTCGGTTTTCCCGCCCTCGGGGCTGACCTAAGCTTCCCAGAGCCTCATGCAACTGGTCGACTACCTGCCGATTGCGGTCATGCTCGTTCTGGCCGTCGGTTTCGTGGCCGTGTCACTGGTCGTCTCGAAGATGGCCTCGCCGAGCAACCCGACCCCTGAGAAGCTCGCCCCCTACGAGTGCGGCATCCTTCCCGAGGTCGAACCGGTCCAGCGATTTCCGGTCAAGTTCTATCTGGTGGCGATGTTGTTCGTGATCTTTGATGTCGAGATCATTTTCCTCTTCGCCTGGGCGGTTCTTTTCCCCCGACTCGGTTGGTACGGCATCGCCGCAGTTGGGATCTTCACGTTTTTCGTTCTCGAGACGCTCGTGTACGTCTGGAAGCGCGGGGCGCTCGATTGGTACGTCCACCGGCGAGCCCGCTATCAGACCCTCGGAGAGGAGCAGGCCGCCTGATGGCTCGCCGCTCGAATCCTTCCAACCTCCTCATGACGACGATCGACAAGGCAGCCCGGTGGGCTCAGTCGCGCTCGATGTTTCCGGCCACATTCGGTCTCGCCTGCTGCGCCATCGAGATGATGGCGACCGGTGCCCCCCACAACGACCTTTCTCGATTCGGGATGGAGGTCTTCCGGGCGTCGCCCCGCCAGGCCGACCTGATGATCGTCGCCGGCCGGGTCAGTCAGAAGATGGCTCCGGTACTTCGCCAGATCTACGACCAGATGGGCGACCCGAAGTGGGTCATCTCGATGGGCGCATGCGCCTCCACCGGCGGAATGTTCAACAACTACGCCCTGGTGCAGGGGGTTGATCAGGTGGTTCCGGTTGACATCTACGTTCCCGGTTGCCCACCCGGGCCCCAGAGCCTTATGCACGGGATCCTCACCCTGCACGCCAACATCATGGCGGGGACGGCATGACGGAAGACGCCAGACGCCAGACGCCAGATGCCAACGCGGCTGAGGATGGGGTCGCCGAGGAAGAAATGCGGCTGCTTCCGGCCAATCCGATTCTCAGCGGGCTGAT
>JANMST010000382.1:0-1940 GCA_031389635.1 Acidimicrobiia bacterium
GCCGAGCCCTCGCTCGGAGACGATGACGTCCTGATCGCATCCCGGGCGGTTGGCATCTGCCACTCGGACTTCGAGTTGCTTTCGGGCCGCTACATCATCCCGTTCTCATATCCGGTGACTCCCGGCCACGAATGGTCTGGAGAAGTGGTCGAAGTCGGGAAGGCCGTCGAGGGCCTGGCCGCCGGCGATCGCGTGGTCGGGGAGTGTGTGGTTGGGCCGGGCGGGCGGGATCACTTCGGCTTCAACATTGACGGAGCGGCCGCTCAGTTGTTCAAGGCTCGGGGCGAATGGCTGCACAAGATCCCCGATGAGCTGACCTACACCCAGGGTGCCCTCGTCGAGCCTTTCTCTGTGGCATACAACGCGGTTCGACACCTCGACCGGGTCGACCCGAGCGACCATGTCGCCGTGCTCGGTGGGGGCCCGATCGGCCTCATGTGCGTCATGGCGGTGGCGGCCTGCAACGCCCGCGTGACCCTGGTCGAGCCTGAGGAGCGACGGCGTTCTCTCGGACTCAACGCCGGTGCCTCCGACACACTCGATCCGACGGCCGACGGATTCTCAGATGCGTTTGGAGATCTGACCCGGGGGCGAGGATTCGATGGTGTGATCGAGGCGGCCGGGTCGCCGGCCGCAATGGCCCAGGCGATGGAGCTGGTCGCTCACGGTGGGCGGATCGCGTATGTCGGCATAAATATCGGCTCACAGCCGCCGGCGCCCATGGGATACCTGCAATCGAAGGCACTGACGATGCGCGGGCTGATCGGGTCCATGAACGTCTGGCCCGAGTCGATCAGATTCCTCGCCCGGGGCCTAGTGGACCCGTCAACTCTGGTCACAGCGACGTTTGGGATCGAAGAGGCGCTTGATGCCTACGACGCCGCCCGTGACACGGTACGAAACATCAAGGTCCACATCAGGACCGACTCGTGAGAGCTGCCGTCTACCGAGGCAGAGGTTTGCTATCGATCGAGGACGTCCGCCGGCCCGCTGATCCGGCAGAAAGTGAGGTTCAAGTAAGGGTGACTCGGGCTGCGGTGTGCGGGACCGACTCGGCCGAGTGGGATCACGGACCCGTCCTCGCAGTCCCTCCGGTGATCCTCGGTCACGAGTTCACCGGTGAGATCGTCGCTGTCGGCTCAGCCGTCACCCGGTTTAGAGCCGGTGATCGGGTCGTGTCAGGGGCGGGCGTTTCTTGTGGAAAGTGCGAGTGGTGCCAGGCAGGCCGCACCAACCTATGCAGCTCCTATTACACGCTGGGCCTGCACGTGGACGGGGGACTGGCCGAGTACGTGAACGTGCCGGCATCAACCCTCATACCAGTACCCGACGACGTTTCGGACGACGCAGCCGCCGTCGCCCAGCCCCAGTCGGTCGCGATCCATGCCGTGCGGCGGAGCGGCGTCAAGCCGGGTGAGACTCTGACGGTCATCGGCGCCGGAGGGATCGGCGCGTTCATCATTTCCGCCGCCCGTGCCCTAGGCGTGGAGGACCTCATCGCTCTCGATATAGACGCCGAACGGCTCGAGACGGCTTCCAAGCTCGGAGCCTCGAAGACGATCGACGTTTCAGATACTGATCTGGTGCAAGCGATCCGAGCTGCGGCTGGTCCCGATGGTCCCCACGTGATCATCGAAGCCACCGGTGCGGCCCACGCCCCTGCCGCCGCGTTTCAGGCGGTCCGAAAGGGTGGTCGGGTGCTTCTGGTCGGACTGCACAACGCCCCCCGTGAGGTGGATCTCCTGTCGCTCATCGTCCGCGAGATCGATGTGATCACCACACTGGCCCATGTCCTGGCCGAAGACCTCGCCGATTCCCTTGAGGTGTTGCGCACCACCGATGTCTTCGACATCGTCCTCGACAAGGTGATCCCGCTGGACGAGCTCCTTGACCAAGCCATCCGCCCGCTCGCCGAAAGGCGCGCCAAGGGCAAGATCATC
>JANMST010000446.1:0-4102 GCA_031389635.1 Acidimicrobiia bacterium
CATCGAGGGCGAAGTGCGGATGGAGAAGAATTGGGCCCTGGTCGACTACGAGTTGGCGCAGGGGTTCGTCCTCACCTGCCAATCCCATCCAACCTCCGACCATTTGATCGTGGACTACGACGTATGACCGCATCGAAACCAGCCCCCGACAACCCATCCAAACCTGTTTTTGGCGCGGAGAAACGACCCCGGGGGAGCAGAACTCCGCGCCAAAACGGGGTTGGATGGTTTGTCGGGCACGGGTTTGCCTGCCGTCATACGTCGTAGTCCACGATCAGACGGTCGGAGGTCGGGTGGGATTGGCAGGTGAGCACGAAACCCTGGGCCAACTCGTAGTCGACCAGAGCCCAGTTCTTCTCCATCCGCACTTCGCCCTCGATGACCCGGGCCTTGCAGGAGGCGCACATCCCCCCTTTGCAGGAGAAGGGCAGCTCTCCCCGAACCCGCAGAGCTGCATCGAGAACCGAGGTCTCCGGGAGCATCCGGGTTGTGGTCGAGCGGCCATCCAGAATCACCGACAACTCAACGGTGCCCGGCTGCTCGGATGGCTCGGGAGGGAGGCTGGAGATATCGAAGGGACCGGCGAAGAACAGCTCATCATGGATCAGATCCCCTGACAACCCCCGCGCCTCCAGGACAGTGCGAGCAGCGGCAACCATCTCGAACGGCCCGCACAGGAACCACTCTGTCGGGGCTGATGGCGACACGACGCGGTCGAGCAGTTGCGTCAACTTGGCCTCGTCGATCCGGCCGGTGAACAAAGGCATCACGCCTTGCTCACGGGACAGGACGTGGACGATGTGGAGTCGATCCGGATGACGATCCTTGAGGCCTTCGAGCTCATCGAGGAACATCACCTGATCGGCCGAGCGATTGCCGAAGATGACGGTCCAGCGACACCCGGGCTCGGATTCGAGCGTCGTCGAGACGAGCGACAGCACCGGGGTGATGCCGCTGCCGGCGGTCACCGCCCCGTAGTGGCGGGGCGCCGGATCGACGACGAACTCGCCGACTGGCGGCATGACCTCCAGCTCGACACCGGCCCGAAGATGCGACGTAGCCCATGTTGAAAAGGCGCCGCCCGGAAGGCGCTTGACGCCGATCCGGAGCTTGCCGTTATTGGCGTTCGAACAAATCGAATAGCTTCGCCGAACGTCGGCGCCGTCGATATTGGCCCGAACCGTCACGTGTTGTCCGGCTCGATAGGCGAAATCGCCCGACAGTTCGGGAGGCACGTCGAAGGTGACTGCCACGGCTTCTTCGGTCAACGGTGTTACCTCTGTGACCCTGAGCCGATGGAACGACGGGCCGCTCACCTGAGTTCTTTGAAGAGATCGAACGGCTCTCCGCAGGACGAGCAGACCATCAAGGCCTTGCACGCTGTCGAACCGAACTCGCTGACCAGTCTCGGATCTCCCGCGGCGCAGCGGGGACACAGAACCTGCTCGCGGTGACCCGGCGGGGCGATGCCGATCTCGGCCAGGTGTCGGCGCCCGAGCGGACTGATCATGTCGGTGGTCCAGGGGGGCGAGTACACGGTCTTGATATCGCACTCATAACCGTGCTCGGCCAGAGCGGCGGCGATGTCGGCGCGGATCGTGTCCATTGCCGGACAGCCCGAGTAGGTGGGGGTGATCGTCACCGAAACCAGGTTGTCCTCGGTCTCCACCGAACGGACGATCCCGAGGTCCCAGATCGACATCGCAGGAATCTCGGGGTCCTTGACGCTGCTCACCAGGAAGAGAGGGGAGACCAACGAGCTCACTTCCGCCATCACCATTCGGCTCCGGGAAAGGACCGTGCCATCGACTGCATCTCGGCCAACATGTGGCCCAGATGCTCGGTGTGGATGCCTTCGCGCCCACCCCGTCGTTGATGAGTCTGGGAGGGCTTGACCAAAGTGGCTTCGGCCAGGACCGGATCGATCAGGCGATCCCAACGGGCTCGCAAGGCCGGGTGATCTTCGAACATCTCATCGACGAATCGCCAGATGTCGCCGATCGCAGCTTCCATTCGGCAGTTGCTCTCATCGGTGCCATCGCCGAGACGGACAACCCAGGACGATGAGAAACGGAAGTGGTAGCGGGCCTCCATGATCGCTTTGGCGGCGATCCCGGCCAGAGTGGCGTCGAAGTGGGTCGACAAGAGGACCCATAGGCCTAGCTGGTAGGCATCGAAAAGGAACTGGCGGGTGATCGTGTGGGCGAAGTCACCGTTGGGAAGCTCGCACACGAGAAGGTTGGTGAACTCGCGCTCGGATCGCAGCATCGCCAGATCGTCTTCGGAGCGACCCCGCCCTTCCATTTCGCCGGCATGCGCCATCAGCGCACGAGCGACACCGAGATGGTCGAGGGCGATGTTGGCCAGTGCGATGTCGGTCTCGAGGTCGGGAGCGGAGGCCACCCACCCCGAAAGGCGCTGGGCCAGCACAAGGTTGTCATCAGCATGATGAAGAACCTCGGCAAAGCAGGATTGAGGTTTGAGGTTCGAAGTTTGAGGCTTGAGGTCTTCGGGCTTGCGGCTTGCGGCTTGAGGCTTGAGGTCACATGTGCCCCACTTCGTCGGGGATTTCGTAGTGGGTGGCGTGGCGGTAGGGCTTGTCGATCGAACCGAAGAAGGCGTCGGCGTCATCGGGGTCGGAGGCAACCACCTCAGAAGATGCGACGACCCAGATGCTCACGCCTTCCACCCGGCGGGTGTAGACGTCGCGGGCCGACATCAGCGCTGTCTCGGCATCGGGAGCGTGCAGGCTCCCGACATGGACGTGGGACAGACCCCGGCGCTGGCGGATGAAAACCTCCCACATCGGCCACTGCGAGGTGGCCTCATCGCGACCAACCGTCACTTCTGCTTCGCCTGCAACCTTGGGAACCGAGTACGTCACGATGCGGTTCGCAACTGCTTGGCTGCATAGGCGGCGGCGGCCTCCCTCACCCAGCCACCGTCTTCCCAGGTCTGGCGCTTGTGCTCGATCCGTTCGCGGTTCATGGGGCCGTTGCCTTTGACCACAGCCCAGAACTCATCCCAGTCGATCGGGCCGAAGTCGTAGTGGCTCCGCTCCTCGTTCCACACCAGATCGGGATCGGGGATCTTGAGACCGAGGAAGTCGGCTTGGGGAACGGTCATGTCAA
Organism: Acidimicrobiia bacterium; assembly: GCA_031389635.1. Taxonomy (GTDB): domain Bacteria; phylum Actinomycetota; class Acidimicrobiia; order Spongiisociales; family ZC4RG35; genus DATEEG01. Next base: position 3,132 of record JANMST010000446.1, read on the forward strand.
CAAACTGTTGGCGAAGGTCGTCGTTGCTGATTCGCTTGATCTTCCACTCGATCGATTGTTCGGTGTGGGTCGATTCGGAATCGTGCGGGCCGAACATCATCAACGACGGCCACCACCACCGATCGAGGGCGTCTTGGGCCATTGCTTTTTGCTGTTCGGTCCCCCGGCACAGCATCAGCATGATCTCGTAGCCCTGGCGTTGGTGGAACGACTCCTCCAAGCAGATCTTGACCATCGCCCGGGCATAAGGCCCGTAGGAGCAGCGCTTGAGCATGACTTGATTCGTGATGGCGGCGCCGTCGACCAGCCATCCGATCGTGCCCATGTCCGCCCACGAGAGCGTCGGGTAGTTGAAGATCGACGAGTACTTCTGACGACCGCTGTGCAGCATCGCCATCATCTCGTCCCTGGTCACGCCGAGGGTCTCGGCGGCGGAATAGAGATACAGACCGTGACCGGCCTCGTCCTGCACCTTGGCTATCAGGATCGCTTTGCGCCGTAGTGAGGGAGCCCGCGATATCCAGTTGCCCTCCGGTTGCATTCCGATGATCTCGGAATGGGCGTGCTGGGCAATTTGGCGGATGAGAGTCTGGCGGTAGCCCTCGGGCATCCAATCGGTAGGTTCGATCTTGTCTTCGGCCTTGAGCACGGCCTCGAATCGCTCCGCTCCGCGCAGACCTGGGGACATCGCTCCATGATAACGAACGATCGTTCGTTCGTCAACTGTTCGGCGGGTGCCGGGGCTCGATCAACTGGGCCTGATTGACTCGTCCAAGAGCCCCGCTCTGGTCGAAGAGCCAGGTGTCGGATAGAACAAGACGAATGGAATGCCGATGAAATCGGATAGACTGCTTCGAACGGCCACCCATACGGCGGATCAAGAAAATTGAGAAAGTGAGGTCTAACGAATAAGGATAGGTCGTGATCGCGAAGCGAGCCGCGACCTTATCCCGGGTTGGACGAGCCCGGTG
>JANMST010000456.1:0-2693 GCA_031389635.1 Acidimicrobiia bacterium
CGTCGGAGTACCCGTCCGCGAAGCTGTTCACGGCCCCATATCTGCCATCCGACAGTGCGCTGTCGAAGAGGTATGCATCCGGCGTGCTGTATTGCGAACTGGTGTAGGACCACATCGCCACTGGCAACGGGTCGGAAGCGAGAATCTCATCGAACTGGGCTTCCGGCACCGCCATCACATTGACGGGGAAGTTGGGGTTGAGTGCTTCGATGCTGTCTTTCAGGGTCAGAGCGGCACCGGTGAATCCCTCGTGGGTCTGGTCGCTGGCGATCGAGATCGTAAATCCTTCGTCCCAATAACCGGCTGCGCGGAACAACTCCTCGGCCTTGGCCGGGTCGGTCTCGTAGATCGGGGCGTCAGGGTCGTACCCGTACATCTCCACCGGAAGGATGAAGCTGTTGCGACCACCGAGCCCGCCCAGGATCCCATCGATCATGCCCTGATAGTTGAAGGCGTAGTTGAACGCCTGTCGTACCCGTACATCCTGGAAGAAGTCCAGCGGGATGGTGTCGCCGTCGGGCAGCACGCCCTCGGCGATGTTCATGTTCATGCCGATCTGGAGCACTTGGAGGTCGAGAATGCTGGTGTCGACCACAGCATGCTCGATGGGCTCGATGGACGGCACGTCCGTCGGGCTGATGTCGACGATGTCGTATTCCCTCGCTTGGAGGCCTGTGGCCGGCGAGTCAACGATCAGCTCCCAACGCACCGGCAGATGGGCCGGCTCACCCCAGTAGTCGGGATTGATGTCGAAGGTCATGCGGTCACCGCGCTCCCACGTGGCGAGGGTGTAAGGACCGGTCCCCACCATGTTCTGGGCCATGTACTCGTTGGGCTGGCCGGCGACCACCCCGCCGTTGGCCTCAACCGCGTCCTGGCTGACGACGGAAGCCACGGGGTGGGCGGCGAGAAAGGCGAGGAAAGTGGCATCCACCGCGCTCAACGTCACCTCGAAGGTCAAGTCGTCGACGACTCGCGACTCCGCAACGTTGGAGAAGAGCTCGGACTGCCCTTCCGGAAGCGCCATCTCCACGACGCGATCCCACGAGTACTTCACGTCCTCGGCGGTCATGTCGGTGCCGTCGGAGAAGACCACGCCCTCACGGAGCGGGAAGGTGTAGACGAGCCCATCTGCGGAAATCAACCCGTTGTCCAGGCTCGGGACCTCCGTTGCAAGGGAAGGAATCACCGAGCCGTCGTCCGCCGAGATGAAGAGGAGTCGGTCGTAGACGTTAAGTATCACGTTCATTCCGACGTCGTTTCCGTTCACTGCGGCGGGATCGAGGTTGAAGACGTCGTCGTTCACGGTGGCCACAAGCACATCCGGGTTCGGCACATCGCCCCCTCCGTCGGCCGTCGTGCCCGAGGCAGATGTCGTTTCGGTGGTCGCGTCGGCGCATGCCGCTCCAACCAGCGCGAGGAGGGCGCACAAGCCCAACATCCTCAACGCAATCGATTCTCGTCCCACGGGAGTCCTCCTCAGCTTGTCCCACACGAACGGGCTCGATCGGTAGCCCAATCGTTTGCACGCTAAACAGCGGTGGCGCGGACTGTCAACCGATTCCGACTCACAATTCGACCTCACCGTCACCCTCTCCGGCCGGCTCCCGGCCAAAGTCGCGGGCCTTTGGATCGGAAGGAGGTCGTCCCCTTCACCGAACGAATGTTCGCCGACTCGACCACGGAAGTCGGCCGAAGGCATGACTCACACCAGCCGACTACGCGATCCGGATGAGACCGCGGGGGACGTCGTGCAGTGACCTGTGCCCGTCTACGGTCACCACTACCAGATGTCCGGTCTGCACCCCGGCCCGCTCGTCGGTGGTGATCACATTGGGTTGGATGACCAAGGCCATGCCTTCCTCGAGGGTGAGGTCGGGTACTGGCAGGTTGGGGCGGCTCTTGCTACCGAGGACTGGAGGCAGGTACCCGCCCCCGTATCCATGAACGAGGTCGTCGTAGATGGTGAACCCCATCTCTTCGATCACGGCGGATGCCTCCAACAGGTCGGCAGCGTGGGCGCCGGGGCGGACGACTGCCGCGATGGCATCGAAGGCGGCATCGGCAGCCCGGTGAAGATCGACGAACAACGGAGTCGGCTCGGCGGCGATGGTGAAGGTTCGCAAGACCTGTGCGGCGTACCCCCAGTAGGCGGCGCTGATCTCGCAGAACAGAATGTCACCCGCCTGCAACCGGCGTGTTGATTGGAACTGCGACGGCACGCACTTGTCGGGCTCACTCATCGACGTGGCGGCGAAATAGTGGATGTGGTTGGTGCCGCCCTCGGCCAGGTAGGCCGTTTCGACTATCGCCGCCAGCTTTCGCTCGTCCATCCCGACCTCGACCTGATCGACGATGGCTTCGATCGCCTGATCCGAGAGCCGGGCGGCTACTTCCAGCCTCTCGATCTCCTCGGGCGACTTGACCAATCGCAGTCGCTGGTACTCAGCGTCGAGTTCTACCAACTCGCCTACTGAGCCCGCCAGCATCAGGTGATTTTGGTGGCGCAGCGGTCCCACCACCCCGACTCGCTGACCCGGCTTGACACGCGCCCGAAGTAGCTCTTCGAGCCGGGCAATTGTGGATGGCCCACCCCATTCCACCTCGCAGTCTGAGGAGATGGTTCGGGCATTGGGCTAGTGGTTGTAGTGCTGCACCAGGAGGCGTTGTGTCTCCTCAGGGTTCAGAAGCAA
>JANMST010000457.1:0-1534 GCA_031389635.1 Acidimicrobiia bacterium
GTCTTCGGGCTGCTGGCCTACTATCTGTTGGAGGTGCGGGGCGAGCGGGTGGGGTCGGTCATCACCATCCGCGACCCCACCGAGATCGACTCGCTGCAGGGCGAGGTGCGGTCGGTCCGCAACCTGTTGGACGCTCTCCGGGCGCAGGCCCATGAGTTCTCCAACACCCTTCACACCGTCTCCGGTTTGATCGAGATCGATCGGGCGGAGGATGCAGTGGCCCTGATCGCCGAGCACGCCGCCACCCATCAGCGACTGGCATCGGCGTTCGAGCGGGAGATCGGCGATCCCTTCTTGCTGGCCCTGCTGTTGGCCAAGTCGGCGGTAGCGGCGGAACGCGGAATCGCTTTTCGGGTCGAAGGGGCCTCGCTATCGGGGGTGGCGATCGTCCACGGCAAGGAGCTGATCACCGTGATCGGCAACCTGGTCGACAATGCTTTCGATGCTCTGGCCGGGTCCCGCAACGCCGGTGGGCGGGTAACTGTGACCCTGACCCCGGACGGTCCGGATCTGGCGGTGCGGGTCGCTGACAACGGGCCCGGGGTTGATCCCTCCATTCGCGAATCCATCTTCGATACAGGATTCAGCACCAAGGCCAAGGGCCATCATTCCGGGATCGGGTTGGCATTGGTGAGATCGACCGTGGAGTCCCTCGGCGGAACCGTCCGCCTCGAGGTCGGCGACGAAACCGCCTTCGAGGTGCACGTGCCCAACGAGATCGCAATCGCCTATCAGGTGGGTGCCAGGTGATCCGGGTCCTGGTGGTGGATGATGACTATCGGATGGCCGGGCTTCATCGCACCTTCACCGAGCGCTGTGAGGGATTCCAGGTGGTCGGTACCGCCCTCTCGGCCCACGAAGCCCGTCGTCTCCACGATCAGCTTCGCCCCGACCTGGTCCTCCTCGATCTCTACCTCCCCGACGGCAACGGCATCGAACTGGCCGCCGAGCTGCGGGCCTGTCACCCGGCCGACATCATGATCATCACCGCCGCCAAAGACGTTGCCAACATACGGGCGGCGGTCCAGGGCGGGGCCCTCAACTATCTGGTGAAACCGTTCACCTTCGCCACCCTCCGAGAACGTCTCGACCGTTATGCCTCCTGGAGCAACCGGCTCGACTCCCTCCACCACGAACCTGACCAGAGCCAGATCGACTACGTCTTTAGGGGTCCCGAGTTGGAGGAGACGGCCGCCCTTCCCAAAGGACTCAATCGCCACACCTTCACCCTGGTCGAAAGGACCCTCCGCTCGGCCGACCAACCGTTGAGCGCCGAAGAGGTTTCCCATCTGGCCGGGTTGAGCCGGGTCACCGCCCGCCGATATCTGCAATTCCTGGTCGATCATCACCTGGCCGAATGTGACCCGGTCTACGGAACTCCGGGCCGACCCCGCCACCTCTACGCCGCCCGCTGAGAGTCGGCGAGAGGGACAAAGCCACACGGCCTGAACACCGTCGACGACAGTCATGGTCGCCCGTAATCTCATCCTGCTGTCCGGTCCCCAACAGGTGGCCGACCACCTCGACCGCTGCC
>JANMST010000458.1:0-14923 GCA_031389635.1 Acidimicrobiia bacterium
CGACCCTCCCCCGGCCGGCCGCCATGCACCCATGCGCCGGCGCCCGATGGCGCCTTCGAGCCAGCCCAATGCCATCTCGGGGGCCGATGCCCCTCTCTCCGACCGCTTGACCCGCATGCCTCAGCCTTCCCGCTTGCCCACAGAGGAGCATATCTCCTGGGGAACCGCTGCGAAATGGGGCCGGGGGACCTAGTTCGGAGCATGCCTGTGGGGTAAGGGCAGGGAGCTGCCACCAACCTGCCGTCCGGCTCTGAGCTCAATTCCCGAAGCGCCCGACCAAACTGATATCCGTTCCCAAGAGCCGAGGAAGAGATGCCATCCAGATTTCAGATAACCATCGACTGCGCCGATCCCGACCTCATGGCGCGGTTCTGGGCGCCGGCCCTCGGTTACCAGCTCCAGGATCCTCCCGCAGGTCATGCGACCTGGCGGGAGTACTGGTTGAGTGTCGGAGTCCCGGAGAACGAGCTCGACGAAGGCCACGATCGGATTTCGGATCCGACGGGTCACGGCAGTCCGATCTGGTTCCAGAAGGTGCCGGAAAGAAAGACAATCAAGAACCGCCTGCATTTCGATGTCCTGGTTGGCGGTGGCAGGTCTCTCCCCATCGAAGAGCGGCGCCGGAGAGTCGAGGAAGAAGTCGAACGGCTCGTTACTGCCGGTGGCACGGTCATCCGTCGGGTCGACTCGCCCGAGGTTGACCACTACTTCGTGGCGATGACAGACCCTGAGGGAAACGAGTTCGACGTCGTCTAAAGCTCTGCCGACTGCAGCGCAGACTTCATCTATGGGAGCCTTGATTCGATGCGTTCCTTCGCCGCCTGCTCGTCGATGTTTCTCACGAAGACCCGCTTTCGCCTCGAGGTATGACCAGAGGTGAGCGAAACGTCGCCCGCCGGAACATCGAATAGCGCGGCCACTGCCAGGAGAACGGCGTCGTTGGCCCGGCCCGACACGGCGGGTGCCGACACCGCCACCTTCAGGGCATCGCCATGAGGACCCACGATCCGGGGTCGGCGGGCTCCTGGTTTGACGTGCAGATCGAGGTAGATCCCATCGGTTCCGGCGGTGATCATGCAACGCCCTCTCTTGACCGCGTCAGTCATTTGGCGCCCAGCAACCGCCTCAGCGCATTTTCGGGTCGTTTCATGAGGGACCCACTCCGGGACTGGATCCAGGCTCGGTGGAGATCGCCGGAAACGTAGGCATCGGAGACAACGGGGTGAATGTATGAGGCACGGCAAACCGCCCTTGTGTTCCCGAGTGCTTCGGCAGCCACATCGACCGCTGCGAGGATCACATGGTCGTCGGCGTCGCCGTCAGGCACGCCGGCCTGGCCGAGGTGGGCAGTGGCGAGGCTTGAAGCCCCCCAGGTCCGGAAGTCCTTGGCACTGAAGTCGTCTCCTGTCACGCTTCGCAGGTAGTCGTTGACATCGTTCGACGTGACCGCCGCCACCGTGTCGTCGGCCGAGTAGGAGAACAGGTGCTGGCCAGATAGGTCCTGGCACTGGGAGACCAATGCCGCGAGGCGAGCGTCCTTCAGTTCGACCTCCTGGCCCACTCCTCCTTTGCCGTCAAAGGAGAGATGGATGGTGCTTCCGTTGATCTCGGCATGGTCGACTCCAAGAGTCGTCAGTCCGAAGGATCCGTTTTGGTCGGTGTAGTACTGGTTTCCAATCCTGATCAGCGTTTGGTCGAGCACAGCTGTCGCCAGGGCCACGACCTTTCTGTGCGGCAGGCCCCGCTGTCGCAGATCCGCCTGAATTTGCTTCCTCAGGCGCGGTAGCACTTTGCCGAAAGGTTCCAGCCGATCGAACTTGGCCTCGTCGCGGACCACATCCCAATCGGAGTGGTAGATGTACTGCTTGCGTCCGGCGGCATCCCGTCCGGTGGCCTGGAGGTGGCCCCGTTCGTCCTGGCAAATCCAAACATCGCTCCAGGCCGGTGGGATAGCGAGAGATGAGATACGTGCCCGATCAATCCCGGCAACTGCACTGGCGTCGGATCCGAGCAACGAGTAGCCCTTTCCTCGTTTCCGTCGCGTGATGCCTGGCTCCTCATCGGAGACGTAACGAAGCTGGGCGCGTTCGGCCAGCATTCCAGGATCGATCATGACTCTGATTACCCGGCGGCTTCGATGGCGAAACCCCGGGCAAGGAAGGACCGGTGCCTTCTGAAGGATCTCGTCGTCTTGGCGCCTTTGTCTCGTGGGAGAGCGGTGAATCGGTTCGGATGCTGTTTCTTGGTTATCGGCCGGAACCGGTCGGCGATGGAGGCTTCGATCGCCAAACAACGACTGACGCAGACGTCGTCCATTAGCGATCCGGTCGGTACGGTGCGGCGTCGTCGATGTTGCCGACGAATTGGGGCAGGGAACCATGGCCCAGCTGCTGGCGGATGGCCATGTTCTCACCGATGTGATACCAGTAGTGATAGATCACCCGCTGCAGGAGGTTCCCGTGCGTGTAGGTGATTTCCCTGCCTTTGCTGACGACGCGGGCCTCGAGGTCGTCGGAGGTGCGTTGCTCGAGCCATGGATCCGCTGATTTGGTGATCGCCTTCCATGCCTTGACTACCCGTTCGAGCGAAGGTGTACTCGCCGGGGCACCTACCGCGAACTCCTTGGCGATGTCGGGGAACAGAGTGGTTCCCTGGCCGTAGTGAAGGAAGTACTGCTGCTCCTGCCAGGCGAGATGTCCGACGTTCCAACTCAGGCAGTTCATCGGCAACAACCGCTTCTCGGCGTCGACGGCCGGGATTCCTTTGATGGCCCTCATGAACTCTGCCCGGGTGAATCGAAGCTGGTCGACCATTGGATGCCTCTGCATGGACCCTCCGAAAGGCCTCGAGAATGGGTAAACCCTAGGAGCAATTGTGGACGGCGTTGGTCCGCATTCGTAGCGGTCAGATCGGCTTGCAGCCAATTAACACTACCTCTCGGTTCTTCCCCCAGTTTTGGCGCGGACCGTTTTGGCGCGGGCGATTGACACCGGGGAGCAGAACTCCGCGCCAAAACGAGAGAGTGACTGGGTCGCTGATTCAGGCGTAGGACCGGGCAAGTCGCCAGAGAGCGAGGGCACCCAGCAGCAGACCGAAGTCGCGCAGGGCCACGTCCCAGAATCCACCTGCCAGGGCAAGAGTCACGATGACCACGCCGAGCCAGGCCGCCACCACCGGAGCGAAGACCTTCGGCTTCAGCCAAACCCCGATTCCCGCACGATCTCGATGACTCCGACCACGCCCATGCGGTCCGGGATTCCTGGATCACAGGCGCCTGGGCGATAGTTGTTGTACCCGTCATGAAGCCTCCTTCGCTTCTAAGGCTGATGGAAACGTTTTTACAGATCCAGTCTTGTAATGTCAAGATCCATTGCTTATAGAATTTGCCAATGTCTGAATCTTCGGGACTGCTCGGGTCGCTCGCCGATCCAACTCGGATGTCCCTTTACGAATTCGTGGCTGGGTCGGGCGAGGCCGTGGGGCGCGATGAGGCGGCGGCGGTTGGCATAGCTCGGCAAACCGCGGCGTATCACCTGGATCGACTCGCTGCTGACGGCCTGGTCGAGGTCGATTTCGTGCGACGGACGGGTCGAACCGGGCCTGGCGCTGGACGGCCCGCCAAGCTTTACCGACGTTCGAACCGGGAACTGGAAGTCACGGTTCCGCCCCGTCGTTATCTAATTGCGGCCCGGGTGTTCCTCGAGGCGATCGCAGGCAGCGATAGCGGTCTCAGCGATGGATCCGGATTGGCGGCCGCGGCTCGTCGGATGGGCGTGTCGATTGGCCAGGCTGGCCTGACCACGGCCCTGGAAGACGCCGGTTACCTCCCCGACGACTCGGAGGGCAACGAAATCAGGTTCCGCAACTGTCCTTTCCATGCCCTTGCTGAAGAGGATCGCGCGATCACCTGTGGCATGAATCTGGAGTTGGTCAGAGGGATCATCGAGGGAGCCGGTCATCCGGGCTCGGCTCATCTCGCGCCGGAGCCCGGCTATTGCTGCGTCAGGATTCGAAGCACCGCAGACTGACCCCGCCCGGTCAAGATCACCCGCGGTCAAGATTGACCGCGATCACCATCTACCGCGGTGCACGACCTCATCGAACGGGCGACGGTTGAGGTTCTTGATTGGTGTCAACGGTCCGTCGGCCGGCACGCCGATCGAGATCAAGTTGGAGCAGAAGCGGTCCCCGGGGAACCCGAGAAGCCTTCGGGCCAGATCCTGATCCGAGACCGAGGCGTGGGCGGTTCCGAGTCCAAGATCGGCCGCGACGATCATCATCGAGATCGTGGCCTGACCCAGATCGAACTGAAGAGTTGCGTGTTCTGATGACGCCAACACCGGTGCGATGACTGCAATGACGGCCCGGGCGTTGGCGACGTGCCAGGCGCCCCTCCAGACACTGGCAAGAGCGGTGACTTGTTCTCGATCGGTTACGAGAATGAAGTCCCAGGGCTGCGAGTTCCGAGCTGATGGACTGCGACGCCCCGCCTCGAGTGTTCGATCGAGGTCGCCGGGCTTGAATTCGACATCGCTGAACTCCCGCACGTTCCGTCGCGACGTCATCGCTTGCCAAGTTTCTATTTCCGCTCCTTCTATGTGAAGTGCGATGGTAAGGGGAAGCTACATTGCGCCGGCGATCGACAGCACGGCGTCGGCGTCCGCTCTCGGATCGGTAGGCCCTTTGAACCCCGATCTGTTTCTGATTCTTGCCACCGTTGCGTTCGCCTTCCTGGTCAAAGGAGTCGCCGGCTTCGGGGGTCCGCTCCTGGCTGTGCCGATCATCGCTCCCACCCTGGGAGTCGAGCATGCCGTCGTCGTCGTCTCGATAGGCAGCCTGGTCTCAAATGTGATGATGTTGTGGGAGCACAGGACCGGCTTCGTCGACACGCGGCCGCTGCTGGTGAGGCTGCTTTCGGCGGGCGCCGCCGGAACGGTTCTCGGGACCTGGCTTCTCACCCGGCTCGACAACCGTCCCCTTGCCCTAGCGGTGGCCGCTCTCGTCTTGGGCTACATCGCCGTTTCACTCGCCCGACCTGATCTTCGGATGGACCCGGCCAGGGGTCTGAAGCTGGCGTGGCCGATCGGTGCATTCGGGGGCCTGGTGCACGGTGCCACCGGAAACAGCGGGCCCGTGTTCGGGACCTTCCTTCACAGCCTCGGGTTGGCGCGCTCGAGCTTCGTATTCGCGCTCACGGTCCCGTTTCTCGTGTTCGGTTCGATTCAAGTGGTGACCCCTCTTCGGTCTGGGTGCGTTCACGCCGGATCGAACCACCCAGGCTTTGTGGGCGATTCTGCCGGTGCTGGTCGGAATCCCGGTCGGGACCCGTATCGCCCGAAGACTCAATCAGTGTGCCTTCGAGCGCATCGTCATGGACCTGTTGGCCTTCGCCGCCATCCGCCTGCTGCTCTCGGTATTCGGCATCTAACGGAAGGGTCGTCACGCCGGAATCGATGCGTGTTCCAGAGGCCCGGCAACGTGTGTTGACTTACCATCCGGGTCCGCTTCACAACCAAGGAGGAGACGCAGTGGGGTCCTACGAGGAATCGATCGATACGTTGGAGACCGAGTTGAACGGTGTTCAAGGGGTCTTCGCCGGTTTAACGGCCGATGAGTGGAAGCTTCCGACCAAGCTCGTCCCACTCAACCCGGATCAGCCTCACTGGACGATCTTCGAACTGGCCGGCCACTTCGACATCTCGATCGGGCTCACCCGCATGCTTGTGAGCAGTCTCGAAGACGGCCAGCCGGGGCGGGACCGAACCAGCTTCTTCATCTTCCCGCGGTCGGAGGTAGCGCCGGTCGTTTACGACTACGCCTACACCATGGTGGAAGGCAAGACTCCGGCGGACATGCCCGGTGTCCTTCAACTTACCTTCTCGAAGACCATCGAGGAGTCGAGGGCAACGCCCCCCGGAAGCATTGGCTCCGGCTACTACGCGCTGATGGAACTGGGGGAGTTCGTGCCGAGCCGGATCGTCGAAGCGGTGGTCCATGGGCTCGACCTCACCAACGCCCTGGGACGCGCCTCGATCGCCACTCCGGCCGGAATCGCCGCGACCGCCGCGATTCTCGACGAGCTTCTTGCTCGAAGAACAGTTCCAGGAAGGCCCGCCGACCTCAAAGACGACATGGCATGGATCAAGGCAGGCTCCGGCAGAGTGGAGCATCCAGACCCGAGGCTGCCCCTAATAGGTTGACCTGGAGAACCCGAGACCTAATGCTATGTCCGGCGCCAGATCCGTGTGACTCGGCGCACGACATAGCATTAGATTCGCAGTCTGGGCACCTATGCGAGACGAGGCCGGGTCGTGGCGTTCCTCTCGTCACCGATAGCAGCCCGTGGTTGATCGGGCGGCGTCGAAGTCAGGTCGCGAAAATCGTGCCGGCGGGGTCGATGTCGAAAATCGTCGATCTCCGGCCCCGGCTTCAAGAGCTTGTCTTTGGATTGGTAGAAGATGAACGGTCCCAGGGGGTTGTACGTGTGAGCCTCCTCAGTGGCAGTGCTCACATGATGCGGAAAGGGCCGTCCAGATACGGGTCGTTTGCTGTTTCCGCCGGGAAACCCTATTCGCAAGCGGGATAGGAACCAACGGCGACGGGGAGATCGGACCTATCCGGACCGATCGATCTCCTCTGAACTGACCACCGCACCAGCAACATGGCCATCCTCGTCGAAAAACGGCGCGCAGTACATACGAACCGTGACCTCGCTGCCGTCGGCCCTCCGGACCCGCAACACGACGGGACCACTCGAGGACCCGCTGCGGATGGCTTGGGTCACTGGAGCGTTCTCGAGATCGAGGGGCGTGCCATCGGCGAAACGCACGTCAAATTTCTGTTGGCTGGCTACCAGGTCCGAAGGACGCTCGGCATCGTCCTGAATCCCAAGGAGGATCCTCTCTCGCAGGTTCCAGTCGACCAGCCTGGGAGGCTCTCCGGCATAGACAGAGATGGCAAGCGGAAGAGACTCCATGACGTTTGACCGAAGCCGCCGCTCGTAGATCACGTCGGCCGCCAGGCTCGCCCGTTCGATGGCAAAAGCTGCCAGCCGGGCCAGGGCGGACGCAACCTCCATAGCCGGGCCGCTTGGCCGGACCGGCTGGGTCCATCCCACAGCCAAAATTCCGGTCAGCGTTCGGTCGTCGAGGACCGGCATGAATAGTGCCGAGCCGGTTCCGAGGAGGGTCGTTAGGCCCGAGCCGGCATCCAGCTTCTCTACCCAAAGCGGCTGACGATGCTCTACTACCCACTTCAGATGGATGTCCTCGGGGGACAGCACTACCTCGCCAGTAGACCCGAAGCTTCCAGCTCGTTTGAACAATCCCTCCTTTAGGGCCAGAACCACTCCGGTCTCGGCTCGGAGGAGAGCGGCGGACAGTGTCTGCATTCCGGCGATCGCCCGATCGAGTGATCGTTCGGCCAATGCAACTGTCATGTCAACGAGGAGCCGAGCTCGAGGTGACAGCATGCGATCCTCGTCGGGAAGGGCCTCAACGCCTCGGGTTGGCGCACTCTTGATCGGCTCCAGTGACACGGGCAGAGTCAGCATGAAGGTGGCGCCCGTGCGGAGGGGTTCGGTGCATTCCAGGTCTCCTCCCATGGCTCGCGCGAGCTTCCGGCTCAGTCCAAGTCCTAAACCAAGTCCAAGGCCCGCCCGACCACCGCCAAAGACCCCTGCTCTTTCTGCGAGCGGGATCCCGGAGCCGTCGTCAGATACCTTGAGCCATACATCTGCTCCAGCCTCACCGAAAGTGATCTCCACTTCACCCTGAGGGGCGTAACGGTCGACATTCTGGATGAGATTCGTGATCACCTGCTGGACGAGGTTTGGATCGGCCGAAGCCACCAACTGAAGCCCTGGAGCGACAAAGGTTCGACGACCGATGTGTGGAAAGTTGGCGAGCGCCGACACGACCGCTTGTTGAAGTCCGACCGGTCGCGACACTGGATGAAGGCGATCTTCGGTCAAGCGATGTGAAACCAGAAGGTCGTCGATCAAGAGCGTCATGCGTTTGGCGTCATCACGTGCGAGACGAACCAGCTCCGCCGTCTCATTGGGATCGAGCGGCACCGTGCTGTCCTCGAGGAGTTCCAGGATGCCGAGAATGGCAGTCAGGGGAGTGCGAAGCTCGTGGGCCACCTGAGACACGACGGCACCGGAGCTATCCGTTGGCCTTTCGGGCCTCGGTCGGGTCTCGACCGGCCGGACGTCAGTGGTCGCTTCCGAACTGCTGCCAGTCAGAGAAGTCGCCAAAATCGTCGGCTCGGTTGGGATTTCAATCCTTGAATAGTCAATTCACTATCGGAATCCGCCGAGATCGCCTTGAGGGGGCTCTTGGGTAGCGAGCCGGACGTCTGGTTCCCGGAGAACCCTGTTGCTGAGCTGGATCGGGCTCCTGAAGTTTGATTCCGGTTAGGCCCGGGTTCGGGGTAGAATGACTTAGCGCACGCCTAGAGCGTGCGGCGCTTTCTTCGCTTCTCGTTCCGTCGAGTGAAGTCACCGCCGGACCCGTTTGGTTCGCTGCCGGACTTTCAATGGCGGCAGCAGCCCCACTGTTCCGACGTGCGTAGTGATTCCTGACGGTTCGAAGCTTCAGAAGGAGCATGCCATGGCCAGCAACGTCTACGTGGGAAACCTCACGTTCAATACCACTTCCGCCGATCTTCAAGCCCTCTTTGGTGAGCACGGCGAGGTGAAGAAGGCCCAGGTGATAACGGATCGCGAGACCGGTCGGTCACGCGGTTTCGGGTTCGTCGAGATGGCAACCTCCGAAGCTGCCGAGGCAGCAATCTCCTCGCTGAATGGCCGGGAAGTCGACGGTCGTGCCCTCACGGTGAACCTCGCTAAAGAACGGGCGCGATGAAACTTCCCACGCCCAGTCCGAAGCGGACCTTCGACGGGAACCGCCAGCGATGTATCACGTGCGGGCATCCCCGCCGTGAGCATCGCGTCGTTGGGTGTTCAGTGCCGAAGTGCCCGTGTCGCGACTGGGCGCCCAAGCTCGGTCTTAAGGTCTAGGCGGCTCGGGGTCTACGGGTCCGGGGCGGCCGGTCGAAGTGTTTGTTTAAAAGGCTACGAGCAGCAACCCGGACACGATCACCGTCAACGCCACGAGGACCAGTCGGCTCGTCGGCCATCCTTCCGGAAGCCTGGTGGCCAGCAGCGGATCCACCGACGCAGCTCCAATCAGCAACACCCCGGCCATGCCGATGAAGAGCAGGATTCCGGCGAGAATAGGCCTGGCAACGAACGCGAGAATCAAAGCGACGATCGCCGAGGCGACGCCAATTTTGCCCTGGGGGTTGGAGATATCGATCCTGCCTGCCAGCGACCGGATTCGCCGCAATGCTCCGGGGCGTGAAGACTCTGTTGTCCTCGTAGTGGACGGGGCCACCGGTGAACTGGTCGATACCGACCCGTTCGATGGTGCCTTGGCCGCCCAGGTCCTGGCCGGAGGTGGCGAAGTCGCCAACGCCTGAACCAAAGAAGCGTGTGCCTTCGGGGCTTTGACGGCCTTGACTGAGCGACCCCGCTTCTTGTTGCGGGCTCCAAACTTAGGAACCCCGACTGCCGCGGCGAAAGCGTCGGCCTCAGTTGTCGTGAAGACAAACTCCTCGCCGTCGACCGTCATATGGAATCCGTCGACCTCGGCGTCGATGGCAACCTTCTCCAGCGGCCACTCGCCGATCTCATGGTCGCTGACGATCAGAGCGAGGTTTCCTTCGGATACTTCGATGTCGGCGCCGACCAGATCGAACGGATTCGCGGACAAGCGCATCTTCCCCTGAAACTCCGGCACAGATCCCCTTGACTCGGAACTCTCAAACTATCGGTAGGAATCGGTTGGACTAGAACACATTTTTCGTGCCATTTCCCTCTGGGACCGGCCTCGCACCGGCATCCCGGGTGTCCTTGTCACCGGCTCTGCCGACGCACTAGTCACGTGACCGGGCGCCCCGGTCGGATTGGTCGCTTACGATGCCCACCCCGGCAGATTGTGGAGGTAGGCGGCAATGGCGGAGTTCGACATGGGTTTGGTGCAAAGAGGTGCTCGCAATCGGCGTACTCCTTATTACGAGGCCACTCAAAAGTATCAGCCGGCAGGCTTCACCGTCTACAACCACATGTACTTCCCGATACGTTTCGGTACCTTCGAGGAGGAGTTCGACGCCCTCCTCAATCAGGTCACCATCTGGGATGTGGCCGTCGAGCGGTGCCTCGAGATCTCGGGCCGGGACGGTTTCAAATTTGCTCAGTTGCTGACTCCCCGCGACCTGTCCAAATGCGCCGTTGGCCAGGCGAAGTACGTGCTGATCTGCGACTCCGACGGTGGCATCATCAACGACCCGGTTCTCACGAGGATGGACGAAAACACCTTCTGGTTCGCGTTGGCCTCTTCCGACGCGCTGCTTTTCGCCCGGGGGCTCAAGAACGCCTACCCCGATCTCGATGTAAGCATCCGCGAAGCAGATGTAGCTCCGCTTCAGATCCAGGGTCCCAAGTCGAAGGATCTCATGCTCGACCTCTTGGGGGAGGTGATCGGCAGGCTGAAGTACTACTACTGGACCAGTGCTGAGATCGCCGGGGCGCCTGTTGTGGTCACCCGGACCGGCTGGACATCCGAAGTGGGATATGAGGTGTACCTCACCGACACTTCAAAGGGAACCGAGGTCTACGAGGCGATCATGAAGGCAGGCGAGCCCTACGGGCTCCGTCCTACGGGCCCATCCGACATTCGACGGATCGAGGGGGCCATCTTCAACTGGGGCGCCGATATGACCTACGAGAACAACGCTTTCGAACTGGGGCTCGATCGACTGGTCGACTTCGACCTGGACGACTCGGCTTCCATCTCGATGGCGGCTTATCGCCGGATTCGACAAGACGGCGTCGCCAACAAGATCAACGGAGTGGTCGTCGAGGGCGACCCATTTCCGGCCCTCAATAACACGAAGTGGCCGGTGTCGGTCGCTGGCAGGGTTGTCGGCAAGGTCACTTCGGCGATCTACTCACCCCGACTCGTCGCCAATATTGGTTACGCCTGGCTGCCGGTCGAGCACTCCCAGGACGGCCAGAAGGTCAGGGTCGAGACCGAGTGGGGTGGTCGGGGAGCCATCGTCACTCCCATGCCGTTCGTGGATCCGCAGAAGAAGATCCCGTTGTCCTGATAGGCCGTGTTGTGATAGGAATTACCCCGGTCCGATTGCGATCGGGCCTTACCCCGGCGCGGTCGGCGGCCTCCTTGAACGATGCTGCCAGAGAGGCCGCGGTCTCGTGGGCGTTGAGCCCGCTGGGGTTGCCGGCGATAAGAAGTTCGGCCGCGCCAAGCCGTTCGGGCTGCCATCCGGCCCTGGCCCGCGGCAGCTCGAGGGCGATGCGGTAGGCGGTGATGCCGAGGACCACGACCACCGCCGGCCTGAGGTCCGACACTTTCTTGGCCAGAGCGGTCCCGCCGCGGCGGATCTCGGCGGTCGAGAGCTCGTCGGCCCGAGCCGTGGCGCGGTTGACGAGGTTGGTGATCCCGATACCCCTGGAGGTCAGATCGAGGGTGTCTTCAGGCGACAGTCCACCGGAGGCATCGATCTCGCGTTCCGACAGGCCGGCCAGGTGCAGAGCCGGGTAGAAACGGTTGCCGCGCTTGGCGAAATGGGCCTGAGCCGCCGCGGTCCACAACCCGGGGTTGATCCCGACAAAGAGGAGCCGCAGGTCATCGCTCACGAGGTCTGGAACGCTGCGGTCTCTGGCAGCTTCGAGCTCGGCTCGGGAGAAGCGCATCAGGATCAGGTTAGAAAGGCGGTGTTCGGACTCGAATCGAGGAGGAATAGAAGGGGGCTGATTACAGAAATTTCGGCCTGGGGCCGATAACTGCTCGTGATACCACCGTCCGTTCCGAGCGCGCCATGACAAGAGGGATTGGTGCGTAAGACACCGGTTCACGACCTCTCCTCTCGACTGCCAACCGCCGCCGAAGTGGCACAGATGATCGAGACCAGAGCGTTCAACGTGGTTTACCAGCCGATCGTGGACATCCGGCGGCCAGGTGGCGAACACCGCACCGTCGGCTACGAAGCTCTGTCAAGGTTTGTCAACGGTTCACCACCAGCATGGTTCTCGGCTGCCTCGAAAGCCGGACTCCGAGTGGGTCTGGAGCTGGCAGCGATTCGATCGGCGATTGCAGGGTTCCAGACAGCTCCCAAGAACGCCTACCTTGCCCTCAATTCCTCGGTCGAGACGCTCTGTTCGCCCTTTCTCTTCGATTCCCTCGACGGAATCGCGCCCAATCGGGTCGTGCTCGAACTGCCCGAGGACACGCTCACCGAGAGCTATGAGCGGACCAAAGTCCACATCGATCGTCTGGTAAGCTGGGGTTACCGGATGGCAATGGACGATCTGGCCCGGGGCCGGATCGACCTGTGGTACCTGGTCCGCCTTCGGCCCTCGATTATCAAGGTCGACCTCTCCATGATCCGCGACATCGACGTCGATCCTTCCAAACAGTCTCTGGTGAATGGCCTCAGGCTGCTGGGAGATGTGTTGAGGGCTGAAGTCGTTGCCGAGGGCATCGAACGCGAGGGAGAGCTTGAGCACTTGCAGCAGTTGGGCGTTCAGTTCGGCCAGGGCTACCTGCTCGGGAGGCCGGGACCACTTGAAGTCACAGCGCCGACGCGGCCGGACACCCGTCGTCACCCCGCCTTGCGGGGACGCTTGACTGTCGCTCGCCGCTGACGCCGGGTCCACCGGAATGTCGGCCCTCCGTCACCGGTTGTCCTTCAACAACCGTTTGAGAGCGAGCTGCTGCCATGGAAATAGGTATCTACGACTTTGCCGAGGTCTTCCCCGATCCGCAGACCGGCGACACGATCTCGACTGCCGATCGACTGCGGAACCTGGTCGACCAGGTTGAACTGGCCGATCAGGTTGGCCTCGAGGTGTTCGGGCTGGGGGAGCATCACCGGCCGGACTTTCCCGCCTCGGCCCCTGCGGTCGTGCTGGCTGCCATCGCTGCGAGGACCCAACGAATCCGCCTGACCAGCGCGGTGACGGTCCTGTCGTCTGACGATCCGGTCCGGGTCTTCCAGGACTTCGCGACCCTCGACCTGCTTTCAGGGGGACGGGCCGAGATAATGGCCGGCCGTGGCTCCTTCATCGAGTCATTCCCGCTATTCGGCTACGACCTGGCCGACTATGACGACCTCTTTCACGAGAAGATTCAATTGCTTATCAAGATCAGGAACCACGAATTCGTGACCTGGGAAGGCAAGCACCGGGCGCCGATGCGGGATCAGGGTGTCTATCCGCGACCATTGCAGGACCGGCTGCCGATCTGGATTGCCGTGGGCGGCAACCCGGGATCGGCGGTGCGGGCCGGAGTTCTGGGATTGCCGATGGCCCTGGCCATAATCGGGGGCCTGCCCGAGCAGTTTGTGACGCTGGTCGACCTATATCGCGAGACCGGTGAACGCACCGGTCACAGCTCCGACAGGCTGGCGGTCAGCATCAATTCGCACGCCTTCGTCGCTGACACGTCTCAGGAAGCCGGGGACACCTTCTACGCCAGCTATGCCAATGTCATGGATCGGATCGGGCGAGAGCGCGGCTGGTCGGGAGTGACCCGGGGTCAGTTCGAGGCCGGTCGATCCCCTCGAGGTCACCTCCTGGTAGGCAGCCCCCAACAAGTAATCGAGAAGATCCTGTTCCAATATGAGCTATTCAATCACCAGCGGTTCCTGGCGCAGATGTCGGTTGGATCGATGGCCCACAAACCGATGATGAGAGCCATCGAATTGCTCGGAACAGAGGTTGCCCCGGCCGTGCGAAAAGCCCTCGCCTCCAGAAGCTAGGGCAGGTAGGTAACACGGACTTCATGTTGGGCGATCGCCGGGTCGGTGAAGTCCAGCAGCCTGGATCCTTCGGCGGTGACCTCGTTGAGTTCGGGTCGACGCAGCTTCCTGCCAAGCTCGATGTCGAGTACAGCACTCCTTTGCGATCGCTCGATCTTCCAACTTCCTACGTACCTGCCGTCCACCAGCAAATTCCCGACCCAACCCTTGGGTATCAAGTCGCCGTCGAAGAAACGAGACCGATCCGAATGGGAGAGGAGAAGGTTGTCGTACTCGGGGAGGAATCGGGGAGGCGCCGGTGTCTCCGGGTCGGGCCTGGGCGCATCCGGCAGGTCGAACAACTCGACTCCTTGTTCGTCTCTGAACGCGCGTAGCCGGGGCCGCAGCCGCTTGACCACATCAGCGAGACCTGCCAGTCCCGACCACACCCTGATGTCCTTCTGGGCGGCCGGGCCGAAAGCGCTGAGGTAGCGAATGATGAGTTCGTCGGGAGGCCCGGCCGGTTCGAAGGGGCCGGGTCAGCCAACTCTCGATGGTGGTCCAGGCCGCGGGTCCCTTCTTTTGCCAGAGTCCCCGCGGGGTCACCTGAACGACCGGCATCAGATAGGTGGCGGCTTGAGCGAGAGAACCGGGGGCTCGGTCGGGCCATCGCTCGGAGAGAATCGGGCCGAGCTCGGCCCGGGTTCGCGGCCGCTCTTCGAGTAGAGCCCTGGCCATAGTCAGCAGGGCTACCCGGTCGACACCCTCGATGTCTTTGGCGAAGGCGGTCGATCCGAAGGTACGGGCGAGCACCGACGCGAAGATCGGTCGCATCGTCAGGCAGTCCCGGGCGCTTACCAGGTGGATGGTCGACCGCAATAGGGGGACCCGGAGGGCAGCACGGCTCTCGATGAGGGTCGACAACTCCTCAGGTCGAAATGCGTCGATCCGCGCCCAGAGTGCGTAGTAGGGATCGAGGTGGTTCTGAGCCTGCATCCCCACTAGTTGCTCGATCATGGAGGAAGCAGTTGAAGAGGACTTGGTCAGGAGGGACTGCCGGGCCAATGTGGCCCGATTGAGCTGGCGCCGACTGACCCGC
>JANMST010000472.1:0-6876 GCA_031389635.1 Acidimicrobiia bacterium
GAGACTGGGTGTGGCCCCCCGAAGTCACCGTGGCCAGGGCCTCAGAGGCGTCGGCGGTCAATCGCGCTTCGCTCAGGGCGCTTCGATAGGCGTCGTGGAAAACCCGGTCGACCGTGATCCACTCCTCCGGGGTTATCTCGCGGCCAATCAACCTGTCGTAGAAGAGTTTGACCGGGCGGGTGTAATGCGACCGATACCCATCGAGGTCGATCGGGACGGCTCCGAACCCTGCGAGCCCACGGTTAACCGACCGCACGACGACGTCGAGGTCGTCGAAGAGGGTTCCGTTCCAGTCCCAGACGATGTGCACGATCCCGATCCTACGGCCGGTCGGCTGCGCTAACTTCGACCTCATGCAGTCGGTCAATCCATTCAATGGCGAAGTAGTCGCCGAGTATCAGGAATACAGCTGGGACGACGTCGATGGACGACTCGTGGCAGCCCACCGGGCGTTCCTCGACTGGCGGAGGGGTCCATTCTCCGAACGAGCTGCAGTACTTCGGGCGGCAGCCAAACGCCTCGAAGCCAGAAAAGATGAGTTCGCTCGCCTGATGGCGATCGAGATGGGAAAGCCTGTGGCTGCCGGTCGGGCCGAAGTCGAGAAGTGCGCCTGGGTCTGCAACTACTACGCCGACGAGGCCGAAGGCATGTTGGCAGACGTTGTGATTCCGACCGATCGCACCAAGAGCTATTTACATCACGAGCCTCTTGGCGTGGTTCTGGCAGTGATGCCGTGGAACTTCCCGTTCTGGCAGGTGTTCCGGTTTCTGGCACCGGGGCTCATGGCTGGAAACGCCGGGGTCCTCAAGCACTCCTCCAACGTGTCGGGTTGTGCCCTCGCCATCGAAGAGGTGATGGTCGAATCGGGGATCCCGGATGGCCTGTTCAGCACCCTCCTCATCGGTTCGTCGATGGTCAACCGGGTTTTCCACGACGCCTATCGAAGCGCCCTGAGCGAAGCGCGATTGACCGCCGACGCCTCTGAGGCCCTGGCCACGGTGGCTTCGGGGGGCCACACCCAGTCTCTCTTGTCGATGTTCCCGCACCAAGACTTGATTCCGCTGGTGGAACGAATCGGAATATCAGGATTCTTCGATCGCATCGATGGACTGATGTCCGGACGTCCGGGCGATCTCAAGGCCGGATACCTGGAAGTTCACCTCCGCAACCTCATCGTCGGCGAGGATCCCCGATCAGTGGTCGTGATCGGCGATACCCCCGATGACGCGATCGCGGCGTCACACGTGGGGGCTCGGCCGATCCTCTACGACGGTGGCTCTCACCACCGTTTGGACCTGGAGGCGACCGGTGCCGAGGTGGCGTCGACCCTGATGGCCGCAGTCGAAATGGCTCTTGATAGCCCCAAGCCTCAAGCCTCAAGTCCCAAGCCAAGACCTCCTGCCAGCCTATGACTTGAGGCTTGTGGCTTGAGGCCTTCGAGCTCGAGGCAGTTGAACCTATCGACTCCGTTTAGTAGTTATTCCAATGGACGAACTCATCGAGGGGTTTGCGACCGCCAAAGCGGGCAGGCTGCTGGCCTTCACCCGGGTAGCCGAAGGCAATGCCGTAGCGACAACGGGCTCCCTCGGGGAGGCCAAGCACCACACCGGCGTCCTCGGAGCGGTGAAACGTGATCGGACATGAGCCGACGCCAAGGGGGTTGGCGGCCAGCATCAGGTTCTGCGCAAGTCGTCCGATATCGAAGTCGTTCCCGTCGGCTTCCTTGACCAGCGCGATTGCCAATGGAGCTCGACGAATCGGGTCGGTGAAGTCGCCGCATTCGGCAATGCGATTCTTCTGGTCGGGGTCGGTGATCACGACGATCGACCAGGACTGGCGATTCTTGCTGCTCCCCGTCCACCGTCCGGCTTCGAGAATCGCGTGTAGGTGAGGATCGGATACCGGCTTCTCTTGGAACTCCCTGACCACTCGCAGCTTCAATACGTTGCGGTATGCCTCGGGATTGGTCGATGGCCCTGGCATCAGTCCAACACCACAGCCGATATCTCTCGAAGCTTGGCCAGATTGTGACGAGCCTCCATATAGCGGATCGATCCGGTCTTCGACCGCATGATCACAGAGTGGGTCACGGCAGCGTCGCCGGAGAAGTCGACTCCTCTGAGGTAGTCACCGCCCGTCACACCAGTTGCGGCGAAGAAGACGTTGCTGGACCCGACGAGATCGTCGGTGCCGATCACCTTGTGGAGGTCAAGGCCGGCATCGCGGGCAATGGCGGCCTCGCCGTCGTCTCGCGGCCAAAGGCGGCACTGGATCTCTCCCCCCATGCACTTGAGGGCAGCGGCCGAAAGGACCGCCTCCGGTGATCCACCTATGCCGAGTAGAAGATCGATGCTGGTATCCGACCGGGCAGTGGAGATCGAGGCGGCGACGTCACCGTCGCGGATGAGCCGGATCCGGGCGCCGGCTGCCCGGGCTGCCTGGATATACGACTCGTTCCGCGGCCGATCGAGGAAGACGACTGTCAGGTCGTTGACGTCCTTGCCTTTGGCTTTGGCCACTTGGCGCAGGTTGTGATCAACCGGAGCGTCGAGGTCTATCAAGCCGGCTGCTTCCGCCCCGACTGCAATCTTGTCCATATAGACAAGAGCACCGGGTGAGTACATCAACCCGGTTCCTTCGGTAACGGCGATCACCGACAGCGCACCGGGCTCTCCCTTCGCGGTAAGGGTGGTCCCATCGACAGGGTCGACCGCCACCTCAACCTTCATGCCCCGGCCGGTTCCGACCCGCTCCCCGTTGTAGAGCATCGGCGCCGAGTCCTTCTCGCCCTCGCCGATGATCACGACGCCATCGATGTCGAGAGTGGCGAGGTGGGCCCGCATCCCGTCGACCGCGGCTTGATCGGCGGCTTCCTTGTCGCCCCGGCCCATCCAGCGGGCGGCGGCCATCGCCGCCGTCTCGGTCACCCGGACCAAGTCCAGTCCCAGGTTGCGTTCGACAGGCTCGGCCATCCCGGGAGGCTAGTTGGAGATGAGAGGTCGGAGGTTTGAGGTTTCACCTCGACCTCGCTTTTCAAGGTCCTCCCTCGAACTTCTAATCTCGAACCTTCTTATGAAGCTCTACAACCTCGATCACGTCGGGATTGCGGTCAACGACCTCGACGCCGCCATCGCCGGGTATCTCGATCGATACGGAGTCGGGCCGGTCCACCGGCAGGTGGTGGCCGATCAAGGTGTTGAGGAAGCGATGATCCCGATCGGAGGGTCGTTCGTGCAGTTGCTCGGTGCTCTGTCCCCGCATACGCCGGTCGGCCGGTTCCTCGAGAGGAAGGGTGAAGGCCTGCACCACGTTGCCTACGCAGTGCTCGATATCGATGAGGCTCTGGCACACCTTTCGGCCCGGGGAGCCCGGCTGATCGACGAATTTCCCCGCATCGGTGGGAGCGGTGCTCGAATCGCCTTTGTTCACCCTTCCGACCTGGCGGGTACTCTGATCGAACTGGTGGAACATCCCGATGGCTGAATTCGAGATCAGAGGCGGCGCCGGGCCGTACGAGGCTGCCGCCATCGTTGCCGTGTTCAACCGGCTTCTGGCCGAGGCTTCTGCCGCCCGGTCGGCGCGTCCGGGTCTGCCCCGTCTTCCCGCCTGGGTCAGGGCTTATCAGGGAACCGATCCCGATGATCCGATGCCAGGCATCTCCTTGGAGTACCGGGGTTCTGCCTCCCGCTGAGCCTCAGGCCGGGTCGGGAGCCTTCCGCCGCCATTCCTTCGGGTTCGCTTCGGCGAATCCGAACAATCGGGCCAGCGCTAAATAAGTGATTACAACGACCGCTCCTGTGGTCACCGCCGTCAACAGGGCCATGCCTATCGAGTCGAACGACAGTTGCTGTGAGACCCATCGGCCGGCGATGCCGCCGGCGACAGCGGGGACGAGTCCCCGAGCAACCGCATCCAGCAGAGAAGACCGGCGATTGTCACTTCCGATGAACCAGGCGACGGCCATGGCGACGGTGTAGCCCCACATCACGGCGGTGCTGGCCGCGGCAGCGCCCGCGGCTCCCCATCGATCGGCTGCTATCAACGTCGCCGGTATCGCTATCACCGTGGCACCGGTTCCGATCAGCACCGGCAGCCACATTCGCCGGTGGGCGTAGAACCACCGGGCGATGATCTGATGGATTCCCCACGCAGGAATCGATAGAGCGAAGATCGAGAGAAGCCCCGCAACCACCTCGGAGGCTTCCGCGTCGAAGGCACCCCACCGATATGCGATCCGGACCAGTGGACCGCTAGCGGCCCAGAAGAGAGCGGAGGCAAAGAGCGAAACGGCCACTGTCGTGCGAAGCGAACGAATCGTGACGGTGTCGACTGCATCCGGTTTGGGCCCCGCTGCCAACCTCGCCAGGAACGGATAACTCGCCACCGCCGCGGCCTGAGCAATCATTCCCACGGCGAGCATGTTGAGCATCCGCGCCAGAGACAGAGAAGTCGCTGCCCCAGCTCCGACCACCGGGCCAAACAATCGGGGGAACTGCTCGTCGAGAACGGCCACCGATTGGCCCACCATCAGTGGAAGCGCCAGAGCGAAGTATTCCGAGAGGACTGCCGTCTTCGTCCTTATCCAACGAAGTCCGGCTTGATGAGCCCCCCACCACTGAAGTCCCAGGCTGCCAATCCCGGCGCCGACCAGGGCCCCCCAGATGAAGGCGTCAGGACTCGGCTCGCCAAAGGCGGCGCCAAGCAAGCCCCCGCCAATGATTCCCAGGTTGTAAACGACTGGCGCCAGGGCCGGGAAGAGGAATCGCCGTTGCACATATTGGGCCGCCATGAACAAAGAACCCGTCACGAAGAACACCTGGGCAGGCAAGACGATCCTCGTCAGACGGACGACTGTGTCCAGATCAAGAGCATCCAGGGTCGGGAACAACAGCCGGGCCAGAGGCTCGGCCAGAATCATCATCGCTGCCGTGATCCCGACGATCGCCACCCCAACGAACCTGAACACTGTGCCGAAGTCGGCCCACAGTCCGTTCTCGTCCCCGGCCTCCACCCGTCGGGCCAGCAACGGCATCAACGTGATCGAGAGGAACCCGCCGGCGAGCAGGTAGTTGATGAGGTCGGGAATCAGGAATGCGTACCGATAGACGTCACCTTCGGCTGTCACCCCGAGCAGGGCGGCGAGGAGCGTCTCACGGAGCAAACCCAACAACCGTGACGCCAGCACCGAGGCCGACACAACCAGGGCCGCGCCTCCAAGACCCAGTGGCTTGCGAGGAGATCCACCGGTTACCCCTGGCGGTTCGGGTTCCTGCACGGGCCCATGATGGCGGTCTCAGGCCGGACGCAGCGCATCTAGCAGTTCATCGGCCACGGCCAGGTTGCCGCGGCCGATCCCCAACTGGACGTCGGGCTTGTAAGTGCCGTGATAGTCGCTTCCCCCGGAAGGCTTCAGCCCGAAGCGCGCCGCCAGTGCCGCATAACCCTCTCGCTCGAACGGTGAATAGAGCGGGTAGTAGCACTCGATTCCGACCAGTCCGGCTCCGGCGAGTCTTCGGAGCGTCGCTGATACCTCCTCTGAGGTGTTGAGACCCAGGGTGTGGGGATGGGCCACGATCGGAACTGCCCTCGATTCCAGGGCGAGACCGATCGCCTCCTCGGGTGAGAGTCTGGGCCTCGCCATGTAGGCCGGCTTGCCCCGGGCAAGGTATCGATCGAAGGCTTCGAAGATCGACTCGACGTAACCGCGGCTGACCATGACTGCTGCGATGTGTGGCCGTCCGACCGACTCTCCGGCGGCAATCTCCAGAATCTCCTCTTCGGACACCGGTAGCCCCAGTTCGCTCAAGCGTTCAACGATGCGAGCGTTGCGCTCCGTCCGGCCCTTCCTAAATTCGGCCAGCCGGTCCTGGAGCGGTCCCGGGCCTGGCTCGAGGAACAAGACCACCATGTGCATGGCGCCCTGTTCCCACTCGACCGACAACTCGGCTCCGGCGATGAGTTCTACGCCTGTTCGGGTTGCTTCGGCCCGGGCCTCGGCGATTCCTGATTGGGTGTCGTGGTCGGTGAGTGCGATCGCCTTCAGCCCGGCCGCCGCCGCCAGCCGAACGACCCCGGCCGGCGACGCGGACCCATCAGAAGCCGTCGAATGAACATGAAGGTCGATCACGATGGAGTGGTGAGTCCGGTCAACTGTCCCCCCGCAAGCAGGGGGACAGCCGGACGCACCACGTCGGCGTCATGCGCCGATCTCCACTGATTCGATGTAGACCGTTTCTAATGGGCCGCTTCGCTCATTGGTGCCGGGAGCGACGGAGGTGGGGACTGCTTCGATGGCGTCGAGGGTTTCCTGGCCCGACACCACGCGCCCGAGGACATTGAAGGTGTTGTTGAGCACCCTGGCATTGTCACCCACGACGACGAAGAACTGGCTGCCTGTGGTCCCGCCGCCGGCATTGGCCATGGCGACGACTCCTTGCTCGTAAATGAAATCGTCGGGAGGGAATTCGTCCGCGACCACGTATCCGGGCCCACCGGTCCCCGTTGCTTCGGGATCGCCGCCCTGGATGACGAACTCAGATGCGATCCGATGGAACACCGATCCGTCGTAGAACCCGGCTCTCGCCAGGAACACGAACGAGTTGACGGTCGCCGGGTAGTTGGCAGCGTCGAGCTCCAGGACGATCGCCCCGCATGACGTGTTGATCGTGGCCGTTACCGGTTCGGTGCCGAGACCCTGGTCCTCCGCCTGGAGGAAAGACATGATCTCTAACTCGGCTGGCGCTTCGGCCCCGCAGGCGGTGGTCTGGTCACGGAAGGCCTGATAGGAGGCAGGGAGAGTCGTCGGCCGGTTGCCGAGAACACTGATCAGGACGAGGACTGCAGTGAGGCTCAAGCCGATGCCGAGGGCGACGACGA
>JANMST010000486.1:0-9548 GCA_031389635.1 Acidimicrobiia bacterium
TCGATCCGGAGCGGGCGCTCGAGAAGGACGCTCCGCTTCTCTTTCCGGATCACGGCTCAAATCTGGCGCTGGCCGAGTCGATCGGCCCCGATGTGGCGCCACTCAAGGATGCAGAGGTCGTGGTGAACCAGCGGATCGTGAACCAACGGCTGGCACCGGTGCCGATGGAGCCGGGGGCGATCTTGGCCCGGCCCGACGGAGCCAGCAAGCTGACCTTGTGGCTCGGCACCCAAGACCCATTCGGGGCCCGAGCCGATCTCGCCCAAGTCCTCGGGATGTCGACCACCAACCTCAGGGTGATCGCTCCCGACGTCGGAGGCGGGTTCGGGGCCAAAGGGGATGCCTATCCGGAGCATGCAGTTGCCGCGGCAGCTGCGCTTCGACTCGGGAGACCGGTTCGATGGCTGGAAACTCGGAGCGAGAACCTGGTGAACATGGTCCACGGTCGCAACCAGATCCAGTACGCGTCTCTTGGTGCGACTTTCGACGGACGGATCACAGGCTTCGAGTTCAGAATCGTGGCCGATGTCGGAGCCTATCCGGCAGTGGCAGCCTGGCTGCCCAGGTACACCCTCGAGATGGCGTCGAGCACCTACGACATACCCAGGATCAAGGGATCGTTCGAGAGCGTGGCCACCAACACGACGCCGTGCGGGCCGTACCGCGGGGCGGGAAGGCCCGAGGCAATCCAGATGATCGAACGGATGATGGATCTTCTGGCAACGGAACTGGGAATCGACCCGGTCGCGATCAGGCGGCGCAACCTGATCAAACCGTTCCGAGCCTCTCATCGCACGGCGACCGGAGCGGTCTACGACTCGGGCGACTACGACGCCGCGCTAACTCGCGCCCTGGAGGTATCCGACCATGCGCGCTGGATCGCGGAGCGAGACTCCCGCAGATCGGTCAACAACGTTTCGTCGATCGGGGTGGGAGTCTCGACCTATGTAGAAGTAACAGTCGGGAAAACTCCGCTACACGACTTCGGATCGGTCGAGGTGCTCGACGATGGGCGGATCCGTGCGATGGCCGGGGGCTCGTCGCAGGGTCAGGGCCATCAGACCACGTTTGCCCAGATTGTGTCCGATCGTTTCGACGTGCCGATCGAGCGGGTGGAGGTCGTTCAAGCAGACACCGAGGTCGTCCCCCGCGGGGGCGGCACTTTCGCTTCCCGCACCATTCAGTTGGTCGGCAGTTCCATTTTCGAGGCTGCCGATGCCGTCATCCGCCAGGCTCGGGAATTGGCGGCCGGGATACTTGAAGCCACCGCCCTCGACATTGTCATCTTTTCCGGAGTCGGACTGGGCGTGGCGGGCTCGCCCGATTCCGTCATCACCTGGGCTGATCTCGCCGATGCTGCCGCCGCGGTGGGAACGAAGCTCGCCAGGGAGATGGACCGCGACCAGGGCGAGGCCACATACCCCTTTGGTGCACATGTCGCCGTGGTCGAAGTCGACACCGAGACCGGGTCGACCCGATTGCTGGCCCTCGCTGCGGTCGATGACTGCGGGTCGATCCTGAATCCGATGCTCGTCAAGGGTCAGCAGCACGGCGGGATCGCCCAGGGTGCGGGTCAGGCTTTGTGGGAGCATGCACGCTTCGATGAGCACGGATACCCGCTAACCGGAAATCTGGTTACCTATCACGTGCCGGCGGCAACCGACCTTCCGTCGTTCATAGTGTCGAACACGATCACACCCACTCAGCACAATCCGCTCGGCGCCAAGGGGATAGGCGAAGCGGGCACCCTCGGTTCCACTCCCGCCATTCACAGCGCAGTCATCGACGCGTTGGCTCCGTTTGGAATCAGGCACTTGGACATGCCTTTGACGCCGGACAGAATCTGGGAGGCCATCAGTGCCGCCCGATAAAGAGGCAACGGTGGCACCAATCGTCGAGATGAGATCCATTTCGAAGGTGTTCGGTGACACTGTCGCCAACAATTCGATCGACTTCGACGTGCGAGCCGGCGAGATCCACGTCCTCCTTGGAGAGAACGGGGCCGGCAAGACCACTCTGATGAACATTCTGTTTGGCCACATGCGCTCGGATGCTGGCACCATTCTTCTGCGCGGCCAACCCGTCGATATTCAATCCCCCAGCGACGCCATCGCGAACGGGATCGGGATGGTCCACCAGCACTTCTCCCTGGTTCCGTCCTTCACTGTGGCCGAGAACGTCATGCTGGGTGTGCGCAAGGCCTCGAATCCTGTCTTGCGTGATCACGAGATCCAGGCCGCGGTGGCCAGCCGGAGCGAGCGCCTCCAGATGCCGATCGATGCTTCGGCCCTGGTCGAGGAACTTCCGGTCGACCTTCAGCAGAGGGTTGAGATCGTCAAGGCCATGTACCGCGATGCGACCGTCCTGATCCTCGACGAGCCAACTTCGCTGTTGGGCCCGACCCAGATCTCCAATCTGCTCGGCATCCTCTCCAATCTGCGAGATCTCGGCCACTCGATCATCCTCGTCACTCACAAACTGGCTGAGGTCGTCGAGGTAGCGGATCGAGTGACGGTGCTCAGACGCGGGTCCCGCGTCAGCTCGATGGAACGGGGCCAGTTCGACGAGCGCTCCCTCGCCAGGGCGATGACCGGTCAGGACCGAGAGAAACTGCCCGAACGTGCTTCGATCGGGGGAAACGGCAAGGCACCGAGCCTGCTCATCAACGAGTTGACGGTGAAGGCGGGGCGAGGGGACGCCCCCGCCATCGATGGATTGACGTTGTCTGTGTACCCCGGAGAGATTCTGGGGATCGCCGGGGTGGAAGGAAATGGTCAGCGCGAGCTGGTCGACACCTTGATGGGGATCACTCCTTCATCCTCCGGATCGGTGACCGTATCCGGCGAGGACGTCACGAGCGCTACTCCTGCTGCCCGCCGGGCCGCCGGCCTCGGCGTGATACCGGAGGACCGCCAGGGACTCGGTCTGGTCCTCGATATGACCCTGGCCGAAAACATTGCGCTCGCGGACGTCGCCGCTGGGCAATTCCGTAGACGCGGGGTGGTGCAATGGGACCAGATTCGTGACCATGCCCGACGGCTGTTGGAGGAGTACGACGTCCGACCGCCGGACCCCGATGTCCGAGCGGGCAGCCTTTCCGGCGGCAACCAGCAAAAAGTGGTGCTCGCCAGGGAGTTGTCGAGCAACCCGACGGTATTGGTTGCGGACAACCCGACCTGGGGCCTCGACGTCGGGGCCATCGACTATGTACACCTTCGGCTATTGCGCCTGCGGGACGAGGGCGGCGCGATTCTGCTGATCACCCTCGATCTCGAAGAGCTCTACAAACTGGCCGACCGCATCGCCGTGATATACCGCGGAAAGCTCATGTTGGTTTCGCCCACCTCCCAGGTCGACGATGGAGACCTGGCGATGGCTATGGCCGGCCGCTCGTCATCGGCGGCAACAAAGCCCGTGATCAATGACGGGTAGGAATCACATCGGCTTTCTTGAAGCCACCGCTGAGTCGATAGGCGGCGTGCTGTAGGAGCCTGATTCTCGGAGTGCGCCAACATTGGAGAGGATGGTGGCCCTCGTGGATGAGGCACAGATTGCAGGAGGTGCAGTCGACCTGGCCTTCCCGTCCAGCCTGGATCTGAGCGATGAGGTCAGGCTCTCGGATAAGGGGCCGCGCCATTGCAACAAGGTCGGCGTCCCCCGACGCGACCACGTCGCGCATCGTTTCGGTCGTGCGCATTCCTCCCACCAGAATGACTTTCGTGTCGACCCTCGCTCGCAACATCTGCGCCCAGGGCCGGAAGTAAGCCTCGGGCCGCGGCGAAGCCAGGAGCCGATGAATCAGCAGGTCTCCGGCTGCGCGCTTGGGACCGACTGCCACATACGTCATGGCCGAATCGGTAGGCGCACTCATGAGCCCGCATGAGACCTCGATCGCATCTAGCCCGGCGTCGACCAGCCTTCCGGCCCGATCAACCGACTCGTCGAGACCGAGCCCTCCCGGCAGGGCATCGACGAAGCCGATTTTCATCGTCACCGGGAACCCCGGCGGGACGGCTGCCCGCACAGCCCGCACGACCTCGCCGGCGAACCTACCTCGAGCTTCGGCCGATCCGCCCCACTGGTCCGTCCGGCGATTCGTCAAAGGGGAACCGAACTCGCTGATTAGATAGCCATTGGCTCCGTGAATGTGGACACCGTCGAACCCGGCGGACACGGCCCGCCCCGCCGCCCTGACGAAAGCCTCAACGGTCTCATCAATCTCTCCCGGTGTTGCCTCGCCAACGTCGGACCCGGTTAGCGGGTTCGGCACTGGAGACGGAGCGAGAGGAGAATTGCCGGGAACGCGGGTCTGGCTTCCGGCGTGGGCCAGTTGGGCAAAGATGACACCTTGGTGACGGTGAACCCTGTTGGTCAACTCGGCCAAGCCGGGCAGAACCACCTCATCGTGGATCCCGGTCTGTCCGCGGGCGTATCGACCGCGTGGGTGCACAAACAGATGCCCGGTGATGATGCCGCCCACTTTGTTGGCGGCCAAGCTTTCGTAGAGGTCGAGGAGAGCCGCCGTCATGATCCCGGTCTCGGGGTCGGCCATCGACTCGGACGTGCCCGCTCTGATCAGCCGGTTGCGGAAGACCGCCGAACCCACCGCAACTTCGTCGAAAAGCACGTCAGGACTCACCCGGACCGCCCCACCGACCCGATCAGGCCAAATCCAATCAGCGTGGGCCCGGCCTGACTCCTGCCAGCCAGCAGTTCCCTCATCCGGTCGGGGGTGATCGGGAGGGCCGTAACGGCTCCCGGTATCCCGAGGGCATCGTCGACTGCAGCCGCAATCGCCGCTCCGGCGGCGTTGATACCGCCTTCTCCGGCTCCTTTGACCCCCAAGGGGTTGAGGGGACTCGGAGCCATCTCGGTGATGATGGCGGTCACTTCGGGCATTTCCGAAACTGTCGGCATGAGATAGTCCATGAAGCTGGTCGCCAGAGGCTGACCGTGGTCGTCGTAGACGAACTCCTCGAGCAAGGCACCCCCGATCCCTTGCGCGGCCGCCCCCACGATCTGGCCATCGATCAGCATTGGATTGATCGCCCTGCCGACGTCATAGACGACCAGGTAGCGAACCACCCGACATTCGTAGGTCTCGGGATCGATCTCCACCACCGCCGCATGGACTCCGTATGGATAGGTCATGTGCGTGGTTGTGAATATCGAGGTTGCCTCGAGTTGAGGGCCGTGTCGTCCGGCCATCTCCGAGCCCGAAGTCAGAGCTTCGGCAACCTCGGCGAGCGTCAGCCGCGAGGAACCGGGTGAGTCCTTGACCGAGATGAGCCCGCCCGTCAGATCCAGGTCCGCGGGATCAGCCTCAAGGAGGTCGCCGGCGACGGCCAATACTTTCACCTTGAGATCGGCGCTGGCCCGTGCCGTGGCCGAGCCAGTCATGACCGTGACCCGCGAAGCGAAAGCCCCCATTCCTTGACCGATCAGGTCGGTCTGGCCGTGAATGACACGGATTGCCGCCAGGTCGGCTCCCAGGTAGTCGGCACAGACCTGTGCGACGACTGTTTCCATTCCCTGTCCGAGCGACGCGGCTCCTGTGACCACTTCGACGTTGCCGGCACGCCCGATTGTCACCCGGACCTCGTCATTAGGCCCCAGCCCGCTCTTCTCCACAAAGAGGGCGACTCCCAATCCGACCAGTTCACCGCGGGCTCGACGTCCGGCGATCTCATCACGAAGGCGGCTGTAGTCCAATTCGGCGATGGCCGTGTCCAGGGCGTCGGCGTAGCGACCGGAGTCGTAGACGACGCTCGTGCCGAGCGCGTCGACGCCGCGCTCAAACGGCATCTGGTCGGGACCGATGAGATTGACCCTTCTCAATTCGACCGGGTCGATCTCCATCCGGGCAGCAATGGCGTCGAAGAGTCTCTCGCGGACGAAGCTGCCTTCGTAGCGACCCGGTGCCCGATAGGTGCCGGCCGGGGTCTTGTTCGTCAAGACCACATGGCCTGTAGATCGAAAAGCAGGCACAACGTACGGACCGGCCAGCAGCGCCGCGGTCAGATCGGAAACGGTCACGGCGTGGGTCCGGACATAGCCGCCCTGGTCCTGCCAGAACTCATCGTCAATACCGAGAACGAATCCGTCAGCGCCGACCGCCGCTCGAATCCGATGGACTTGGTCGCGCGAGTGGTTGGTGGCGATGAGGTGCTCGCGGCGATCCTCGATCCACTTCAACGGACGCTCGAACTTCATCGTCGCCGCGCAGACGAGCACATCCTCGGGGTACAGCTCGCCTCGAACGCCAAACCCACCGCCGACATGACCCTCGTGCAGATGAATGTGATCTTCATCCAGCCCGAGCATCGAAGCCAGGGCCTTCCGGTTGTAGTGCGGCACCTTGGCGGCGCCGTACATCCGCAGCGTCGCCGAGTCGACGTCCCAGGTCGCGACCGATCCCCTCGTCTCCATCGGGACCCCGCTATGACGCCCGACCGACAGTCGCAACTCAACGACCTCACTGGCACGGGCAAAGGCTTGCTCCAGATCTCCATACTCCTTCAGAACGATGGCCGCTTCGGCCGTCAGATCCGGATGGAAGCGACCGGGATTGGTTGGGTCGAGATCGGGGTCGAGCTCGTCGATGTCGATGAAGACCCCATCGGCCGCATCCTCGGCGAGATAGGGATCGTCGGCGAAGACGACTGCCACCGGCTCGCCGACATATCGCACGAAACCGGTTGCCAGAATCGGTTGCCGGTAGGGCTCCAGTCCGGGCACTACCGTCATTCGAAAGTCGATCGGCGGGATGTGGGCGACATCGGCTGCCGACCACACCGACACCACTCCCACCATCTTCTTAACATCGGCGGTGTCGACTCCGATGATCCGACCCGATGCCACGGGCGATCGCACAACGCGCATGTAGAGCTGGCCGGGGAAGGAGACGTCGGCCACGAATCGGGCCCGGCCTGTGAGCAATGGCCAATCTTCGATTCGCCGAACCGACTGGCCCAGGTAGCTCACGATATTGAAGGGGCGCCCGGTGCCGTTCCGCCCCTCATCTGTTCGGCCGCGGCCTTCACTGCCGTAACGATGTTCTGATAGCCCGTACAGCGACAAAGGTTCGAAGAGAGAATCTGTCGTAGCTCATCATCGGTCGGGTCGGGGTTTTCGGCGAGGGCGCCGACGGCGAGCATCAGGAACCCGGGCGTGCAGAAGCCGCATTGGAGACCGTGGTGGTCCCAAAACGCTTGTTGCAGAGGGTGGAGGGAAACGCCGTCGCTGAGACCTTCCACGGTTGCGATAGGAACATCGTTGCACTGGACAGCAAACATGAGGCAGGAGCGGACCGGCAGACCGTCGACCAGGACGGTGCAGGCGCCGCACACTCCGTGTTCGCATCCGAGGTGCGTGCCCGTTAGTCCGCAACGATCCCGCAAGGCATCGGCGAGCGTGAGCCGGGGCTCGACCCGGATGGCGTGCAACTCACCATTGACACTGAGACGAACGTCGACCTGGCTCATTTCGCGGCCTGTCTGACCTGCCGAAGCAAGGCCATGATTCTGTCGGGAGTGGCAGGCATCTCCAGCACTTCGATGCCGAATGGTTCGAGTGCGTCGCAAATTGCGTTGATCACAGCGGCAGGGGCTCCGATGGCTCCTCCCTCCCCCAGCCCCTTCGCCCCCGTCAAAGAGAAATCGGTCACCGTGCAAAGGTGGGTGATTTCGATTCGAGGAACCTCGCTGCTGGTAGGCGGCAGGTAATCGAGAAACGAGGTTGTCAGGATGTTGCCTGAATCGTCGTAGACCACTTCCTCATAAAGCGCGTTGGCGATGCCCTGCGTCACGCCGCCTGTTACCTGGCCGTCGGCGATCATCGGGTTGACGAGAACTCCGGCGTCGCTTACCACCAGGAATCTCTCGATCGTCACCCCCCCGGTTTCGACGTCGACCTCCACGACCGCGACATGGCAGGCGTTCGAGAAGGTGCCGGGCGGGTCGTAGGTCGCACTCGCGCTCAGTCCCGCTCCGTTCCCGGCAAACCGATGGCTCTGGTGGTAGGCGGCCCGGGCAACTTCCCGGATCGGCACTCCTTGGTCGGTCCCGCGCACCACTGCCCGGCCACCGATCAGCACGATGTCCTCCGGGGCCGCTTCCATCATCGATCCCGCGATCTCGGTGAGCCGCTTTCTCACTTCCGTCGCCGCCAATTTGGCCGCACCTCCGGCGATCACCAGCGACCTCGATGCGAACGTTCCCCAGCCATACGGTGTCAAGTCTGTATCGCCGTGGATCACGTTCACATCATCCGGCGATACCCCGAGCTCATCTGCCACAACCTGACTCAGTGTGGTGACCAGACCCTGACCATGGGGGCTGACCCCGATCCTCAGCTCGACCGATCCCGAGGGATCGATCGCCAGCTGGGCGGTCTCATAACCGGGAGTGACGTCCATCGATCTCGTGGCGTACGCCTGCGTTCCGTATCCGGTCCTCTCGCCAAAGACTGAGAACCCGATGCCGAGATAGCGATGGTGAGCGCGAGCCGCTTTCTGGCGATCTCTGAAACCGAGGAGGTCGACCTTCTCAATGGCCGTTTCGAGAGACTTGACGTAGGAGCCTTCGTCGTACACGAGACCTGTGGCCGAGGTATAGGGAAACTGACGGATCAGATTTCTCCGTCTGATCTCGGTCGGGTCGAGGTCGAATCGCCGGGCTGCCAGGTCCATCAGCCGTTCCATTGCGAGCGTCAACACCGGACGGGAGACCCCCCGGTATGGGCACATGGGACAGGTATTGGTCGTAACGGCCCGCGACCGAACGCGGTAGCTCTGAAAGTCGTAAGGGCCTGGAAGCTCGGCGAGAGCCATCAACGGCTCCACTCCCCACGTGACCGGGTAGCAGGAGAAGGCGCCGACATCTGCGACCAGGTCGGCATCGATCGCCAGCAGTCGCGCCGCACCGTCGAATGCCGCCTTGATCCGGTAGCGCTGGTCGCGGCTGTGAAAGGCCGCCATGAGGTTCTCGCGTCGGTCCTCGATCCACGCCACCGATCGTCGAAGGTGCCTGGCCAACCAGACGATCACAACGTATTCGGGCGGCAGCGCCATCTTCTGGCCAAAGCCGCCTCCTACGTGCGGCGCCACTACGCGCAATTCGCTTTCCCGCATGTGAAGCAGGTCCGCAATGACGGTCCGGAAGACGTGCGGCATCTGAGTCGAGGCATAGAGAGTCACGCGTCCGCTGACGGGATCGAAGACCGCGTTGGCTCCCCGGGCTTCAAGGGGGGTGGCGTTCTGACGCCGCGAGCGAAGTTCGAAATCGACGACGATCGCTGCCTCCGTCAGTGCTCGATCGACCTCGCCACGCTCGACCCGGCCGTCGATCACCACGTTGGGCGTTCCCGGATGAGTTTCCCTTCCTGGCTCGAGGGCGACGTCGATGCCGACCACCGGTTCGGTCGGATCCAGGCTCACCCAGACCTGTTCGGCCAGATCCTCAGCATCCGGTCTCGTCGCCGCCAGGGCGACTGCCACCGGTTGCCCGACGTAACTGACCCGTTCCCGCGCCAACACTGATTGAGGCACG
>JANMST010000494.1:0-2294 GCA_031389635.1 Acidimicrobiia bacterium
GTTTTCGACCGCGATCCTGGGGATGAGCTAGCCAGCGCGGAGGAGCCGGTCGGTCACTGATGCGGCGGTTTCAGCGCCGCACCATCCTGGTGGTGGCTTCGGTGGCGGCGCTCCTCTACGCCGCGGCATTGGTCGGAGCCCTTCTCAATCTCGATGTTCCCGCCCTCACGTGGATCGACTGGTTGATGCTGATCGCCGCCGCGGCTTCCCAAATTGGCGGCATATACATGTTCGGGCTGCAGTTCCGCCACGGAGTCATCGCCACCGGAGGCAGCCTGCAACCGTCGTCGGCCTTCAAAGCGGCTCTGGTCGGGGCCGGAGTCGCCCGCCTAATTCCGGCTGGTGGTGCTGTGACTCCGGTTGCCATGTCGTGGGTGGTGAGAAAGGAAGCACGGGCCACGGGGGGCTCGGCGGTCAGGGCGACAGTTCTCAACTATGCCGGTCTGCTGACCGGCACCGGGTTCGCCCTTCTGTGGGTGATCAATCGAGGTCTGTACAGGTCGCTCGAGGCCGGGACCTGGGTGGTCGGCATCATCGCCCTGGCGATCGGTCTGGCCCTGATGTTCGGAACGCGATGGATCGGCCTCCTCGGTAACCGCCTGTCGGTAAGGCTGCGAGACATGCTCGGCCCCCCGACCGAACGCCACGTTCCGGACCTCCGGTCCCAGGGCCTCTTGTGGGCCCGGCTCGTGCTCGAGACTCTGACGCTCTTCCTGGTCATGGAGGCGTTCGATCTTCATTTGACTCCGATGCAGGCAGCCGCCGGATTCGGAATCAGCCAGCTGGCGGGAGGGTTGCCGGGGACGCCGGGAGGCATCGGTTTCACCGAAGCGGGGCTGGTCGGGGCCCTGGCGGCATTCGCCTATCCGCCCGAGGTGACCCTGGCACCGGTGCTCGTGTTCAGGGTGGTCTCATACTGGGTCCCGTTTGTGTCCGGCTTCGTCGCCGGAGGGTCCGCCTTCCTGAAGGTGGAAACGGTTCCTTAGGAGGGGGTTGGAATCGACCGATTAACCCGTCGACGCCAGCGAGAGCAGGCACAGCTGGTCATACAACGATCGGATATCCAATGGCTCCCAGTCCAAGATTCAGGTTGCCAAGACTCAGGTTGCCAAGATTCAGGTTGCCAAGATTCAGGTTGCCAAGACTCAGGTTGCCAAGACTCAGATTGCTGGCAGTACTTCTCTTGGCCCTGCTGTGGCTGATGGCCTTGCCGGCCGGGGCAACCTCCCCGGCGACGGTCATTCCGGCCGATGATTGCGTTGAAGTCGACCATTTCCCGGCCGAGCCGATCGGCAATTCGCCCTCGAAGGCAATTCTCTACTTCACCGTTCCTCCCGAGTTTGGTGGATGGGAAATCGCGGTGCTGGTCGACGGCGCCTCCGGTGAAGTCGAAGGTGTGGGAACGATTGCCGACGACGGCCTCGGCATCGTCGAGATACCTCTCAATGCCTACGGCACTCATGAGGTGCAGGAGGCACTGATGAGCTTCGGGGCCGAGCTGGTCGGGGTCGAGTTGCTGCCGGGCGGGTTCACGGTCGATGCCGCCGAACCGGTCTGTGACCCCGATTCGTTGCTGAGGGCCGCGTCGACTCCCACCACCACGACCGCGACAATCACCACGACCGAAGCCCCAACCACAACTACCACGGTTGCTCCCACTCCAACGGCGCCAACCACGACCACCTCCGCCGTGGAAATCTCCACCGGAGGGGACGTCGGAACGATTCCGTGGGGATGGATCGGGCTCGGCGTCGGGTTGCCATTGCTGCTGTTCGGCTTGTGGCTGCTGGTCGGTCCGGGTCGTGACTGTGAACGGCTCCGGCGGGAATGGGAGACGTTGCAACGGCAGTACGACCAGATCCGAGAGGCTTTTGATAAGGCCCTGGCCCACCTCGAGGAGAGGCGGGCCGTCCGGGCCGAGATCGAGGAGGAGATCGCCGGAATCGAGCGGACCGGCAGCATGGGGGGATCTCTCGAGGGCAGTACCCGTTTCAAGCTCATTCCCGAAGGGAAAGTGACCGACGAGGGCTACGACGCGATTTTGAGAACTGTCCGAGACCAACTCGATAGCGCCCGGGACGGAGAGAGGATGGCAGAGGCGTCGGTAGAGGAGTGGAGGCGCCAACTCGAGGAAACCGCCGCCAAGGCCGATGCCGCCCGGCGTGCCTACGAAGAGTGCATAGGCAAAGCGGTGGCCGGTCTGACGCCGCCCTCAGAAGGTTCCACCACGAAGGGTGGCGGCGCAACGGTTGCGACCACCCCTGACCAATCCGGGTGCCCCGAGGGGACCCGCG
>JANMST010000040.1:0-5351 GCA_031389635.1 Acidimicrobiia bacterium
GCTTGGTCAACCGCATCGTCGGTGGGCGACAGGCCGTCGTCGAGGAGCGGCCCGGAGTCACCCGCGACCGCCGTCATTTCGGAGCCGACTGGACCGGACGGGGCTTCGAGGTCGTCGATACCGGCGGCTGGGAGTCTGCTCCCGAGGATCGAATCGGCGAATCGATCAAGACACAAGCCGAAGCCGCCGCATCGGCGGCCGACCTCATCCTGTTCGTGGTCGATGCCACCACCGGGATCACCGCCGATGACGAGGGAGTGGTCCGTCTGCTGCGAGGCAAGGACGTCCCCGTCATCGTGGTTGCCAACAAAGTCGATGACGCGGTTCGCGAGAGCGCTGCCGCCGAGCTCTGGTCTGTCGGCCTAGGCGAGCCTGTCGCGGTCTCGGCGCTGCACGGGCGGGGCATAGGTGAGCTGTTGGATCGCATGGTCAAGGAACTGCCACAGCATGAGGTGGTCGAGAAGTCGCAGGGTCCTCCGCGGCTGGCCCTGGTCGGCCGGCCCAACACCGGGAAGTCGACGCTGCTCAACCGGCTGGTGGGGGAGTCGAGAGTCATCGTCTCGCCCACGCCCGGGACAACCCGCGATCCGATCGACGTCGAGGCCGAAATCGATGGAAAGCCTTACGTGTTGATCGACACCGCGGGGATCCGGCGTCGGCCCCAGATCACGGAATCGGCTGACTTCTATGCGGTGGATCGGGCGCGCCGCGTATTGGCTGACGCCGATGTTGCTGTGGTGCTGATCGACGGCCTTGACGGTGTCACCCAGCAGGATCAAAGAATCATCGACGAGGTAGTTGAAGCCGGAGTGGGCCTGGTAATCCTCCTCAACAAGTGGGATCAAGAGCTTGATACCGATCAGCGGGTCGATACCGAGCGGAGCGTCGAGGATCGCCTTGGTTTTGTGTCGTGGGCTCCGACGATGCGAGGCTCGGGTTTGACCGGTGCCCGAATGCACCGTCTCGGCAAGTTCATCGAGCAAGCTCTGGAGTCGCGCAGGCGTCGAATCTCTACCGGCGAGCTCAACCAGATGGTGGAGCGCTGGACTTCCGCCCATCCTCCACCGATTCGCAAAGGGAGACGCCCCAAGATCCAATACGCCGTTCAGGCCGGTATCGAGCCACCAACGGTCGTCCTCTTTCTCTCGGGCGGAGAACTAGGTGATGATTATCTGCGGTTCATCGAGAACCGGCTCCGGGACGAGGTTGAGTTCACCGGCACTCCGATCCGGGTGGTGACTCGCTCCAAGCGGCGACGAGGGGACTGACCTTTGAGGGGACCGAGGGGTGGCTGATGGGTCCTGACGGCTCGTGAGCGACTCGCCGTTTCTGCCTGAGGAGGATTCCCAACCTCCCGAGCCGAGCCCGTGGGGCTTTCGGATCTTCGTCGTACTCGCGGCTGTTTACTTGCTCTATCGCCTCGGCCAGGGCGTCGGGTGGCTGTGGCAAAGGCTGTAGGAGTCTGACCCTCGAGAGCCCCAAACCGCCTGTTTTTCGCCTTCGCAGCCGAATTTCCCTGCGGTTGAGGCCTTTCTCAGAACATTTCGCTCAGAACGTACAATGGGATCGACGAGAGGACACGCTTTTTTGGCGCACCTAGCGGCCTTCCACGCGGCATGCGTTGGGAAGCGTCCGTGACCGACAACGGCAAGGGTCACAACAACGAGAACCCCGGCAGGCGGCAGTCGGATCTGGACCGCAGTCGCCGCGTCGATCAGACCGCGGCGGACTTGGATCAAACCGCCTCGGACATGGACCAGACCCAGTCAGATTCTGATCAAGCCGGATCCGATGCCGACCAGTTGGCGTCGGATGCGGATCAGGCGCTGGCCGATCGCGAGCAGCAGGCTTCTGACCGGGATCAAGCTGTGGCTGATGCCGAGCTTTCTAACCCCCCCGGTTCGAGGTCATCGGAATCTCTCGAGGCGGCGCGCC
This sequence comes from Acidimicrobiia bacterium, assembly GCA_031389635.1. Lineage (GTDB taxonomy): Bacteria > Actinomycetota > Acidimicrobiia > Spongiisociales > ZC4RG35 > DATEEG01. The sequence goes on from JANMST010000040.1 coordinate 1,936, forward strand.
AGGAGCGTGGTGCCGCCAGGCGAGAGCGCGACTCAACAACGGCGATAAGAGCCTTGAAGACCGCCGAGCGGACGGTGGCGTCGGACGCAGACCAATTGGCGTCGGATGCGGATCAGGCGCTGGCCGATCGCGAGCAACGGGCTTCTGACCGGGATCAAGCTGTGGCTGATGCCGAGCTTTCTAACCCCCCCGGTCCGAGATCATTCGACGAACTGGAGGCCTCGCGCATTGAGCGTGATGCGGCCAGTCGGGAACGAGACTCCACAGCGGCCATAAGAGCGATGAAGACCGCCGAACGTCTGGTCACCGCCGCCCAGCGCGATCAGGTGGCCGGTGTGCGGGACCGCAGCGCCGCAGCACGCGACCTCACCGCCAAGGCACGCGACGACGCCGCTGCCGCCCGCGATAGGGCGGCCGAGGCCCGGGAGCGGCGTGCCGTCAATGAGGGCAACCTTGACGACGCCCTGGTGACACTGCGAACCCTGCGGGTCTCGGGTGCCTCGATCCGGGAACGCGCCGCGATCGAGCGAATGTCGGCCGCGGCCGATCGCGAAGCTGCCGCCGGCGATCGCGAGCAAGCGGCCGCCGACCGCAGCTATTCCGGTCTCGACGAGTTGACCGGAGTCCTGCGACGCGGGATGGGTGAGCTGGCTCTTACGCATGAGATCGATCGTTCTCGGCGCTCGGGTCGATCGCTCGTCCTGGCGGTGATCGATATCGACTCACTCAAACTCGTCAACGACACCCAGGGGCACGCTGCCGGAGACGCCCTATTGCGAGACGTGCCGGCCGCCATTGCCTCCGCGCTGCGTTCGTATGACGTCACCGTGCGCTGGGGCGGTGACGAGTTTGTCTGCGGGCTCTCGGACGTGAGCCTCGAAACGGCATCGGAGCGTGTCTCCGAGATCCAGACGATTTTAGCCGCCCGGCGTCCGTCGGCCTCGGTCAGCGTCGGGCTGGCCGAGCTCGGGGAAGGGGACACGCTCGAGTCCCTGGTGGCCCGCGCCGACGTGGCGCTCTACCGAGTGAAGGCGGACCGCAAGGCCGCGGTCGGGACCGGACCGGTCCGCGGTTCCGGGTAGGATCTGGCCAATTCACGGGCTGTGGCGCAGCTTGGTTAGCGCGCTTGACTGGGGGTCAAGAGGTCGGGAGTTCAAATCTCCCCAGCCCGACTGAAGAAACGGGAGTTACAAGAGAGCCCGGGCGCGGCGGAGCTCATGCGGCGACTGCTACGAAATGGAATTGGTGGCTCCATCAATTCGATCCGATCGTATGTTGTGAGTACACCCCGCAGCAGACCGATTTCATGACAAGCGACAGAAAAAACTCAAAATCCGAAAGCCTCTCCTCGCATAGATCGCACTGCCCCGCTCCAATGTGTTCAGCCAGCGCCGATCTGCAGTTCTGGGCGGATTACGAGCATTTCATTTGGTGCGCGAGATCCTCACTTATTGCTCGGCCCAGTCCAATTGCCGGTTGTCAGACTGGTTGAGCCTGACTTGTCTGTGATCGTCGTGGGCGATGGCTGTAGGTCCTTAGCCCAACGCTGAGAATGCCCTACGCTGGCAAGGCTGACTCTGTCTGACCCTCGAGATTCCGAATGCGATTGGTGCCTGGTGCGATGTGTGACATTCGGCAATCCGGATCTCCCGAAACAAGGATCACGATCAGCCAGTTCACTTTCATTTGCTTGTGTGCGCTTCTCATTTCCGGTTGTGGGGGGTCCGACGCCGACTTGGGAACCTTGGGTTCTCTGCAAGGGCTGGCCCGGAGCTATGCCGGAATGGCCAGTGATGCCGTTAAGCAGTCTCTCATCGCCCAGTATCCGGTCGCGACCACCATCGACGGGGGGACAATTCGAGGCCTGTGCAAATCGGGCAGCCGAGGGCATGTTCACGTTGGTTGCAGTTGGACTTTGGGGTGAGTCGGTCGCCGGTGTAGTGCACACCATTGACGGAACCGAGTCCACGTGGCTAATCGCTGTCACGGACGGGTGTGGGAAGTTGCGTTTCTAATGGTCCAAGATGTCGACGTAGTTTCTCCACCCTGATCAAGATTGACAGTCAACGGTTGGCCTTCGCGTCACACAGGCATGACGGTCTCCTCAATCGAGGCACGATTCATCACGGTCCTTGAAATGTTGGTCGGGACGGCCACCTCGACCGCCCACCAACAGACCGGTTGATGATGCATATGTCTGCGACAGCGCTGTATCGGCACTCATAGCGCTTGCAAGTCCAGTTACTGTCAGGGTATCCTGACAGTATGAAGGTCATCGACACTGGTGCTTTGCCTGCCGATCCAATCGAGGCTCTTCGTGAACTATCGCGGATGGACAGCGAGCTCGAGAGCTTGCGTCGCGATCGGGTCGAGTCTGCTCGTCGGGCGGGTGTCAGCTGGGAACAGATCGGTGACGCCCTTGGAATGTCTCGCCAGTCTGCCTGGGAGTACTACACGCGCGATGCCCGTCAAGTGTTGGAGCAGACAGTGGCGGTCAATTCGGATCTGTCGGAGGAAGAAGCGTTACGCATCGCCACTGATGAGGTCTCGACGATGCGACGCCGGCGCCGCCGTTCCAACTCCTGAGGGTCGACGATGCGTGTGGTGTTGGACGCCAACGTCTTGGTGTCTGCCGCCATCAGCCATGGCTCGTCTCATCGAATCGTCAAGGCTTGGCTAGAGACCGAGGCGTTTGAGCTGGTTGTCTGTCAGCGTCTGCTTGACGAGGTGGACCATGTTCTGACCAAGAGGCCGCGCCTTCGCCGATGGATCACCGTCCCTGCGGCCCATCTGTATCTAGCGCGGCTCGCTACGGCTGCCGATATCAAGCCGGACCCGGAACTCGGACCTCGGTTGAGCAGAGATCCGGATGACGACTACGTGATCTACTTGGCAAGGGAAAACGGCGCGGAGTTCATCGTCACGGGCGATGATGACCTTCTCGAGTGGTCTGAGCAGGACCCACCCACCATGTCACCCAGCGAATTCGAGACGCGGCTCTCGTAGATGGAAAAGAGGAGGTACCCCAACCTCTATGGTTTCAAGAGGTCTCATCGTCGCCGTCCGGGTTGTACCGGTTCGAGATCAACCAGTCGAAGACCTCATGGCGGAGGAATGTGAACTTGCGGCCGCCTGGTTGACGATGAGCGGGAAGGATCCCGTCCCGAACCCAGGCCCGGATGATTTGTTCGTTGGTATGCAACAGGTCGGCCAGTTGACGAGTGTCCATCACCGCCGGCACTTCCGGATACCAACGCTCATAGTCGATCCGCTCACCCATACCGATCAGTTCCGATCGGTGTCGACTCGTACGTTCTCGTCGTCCGGGGTGGGATCACCGGGCCGGTAGCGGGTCATCGAGGCGATCACCTCCTCACGGAAGAAACGGAACTGCTGACCCCACCGCAACGCCTCCA
>JANMST010000044.1:0-24042 GCA_031389635.1 Acidimicrobiia bacterium
TCCCGACGACCTGCTGGCTGACACCGAGGCCCTCAAGCACTATCTCGAGTTGAGCCTTCGATATGTGCGGACCCTCAAACCCAAGCCGACCAAGTCCAGGAGCTAGCCCACTGGGAGCTGGCCACTGGGAGCTGTAAAGGCGGGTGGTGGGGTCGCCCCGGCTGATCGTTCGGCATATTCCGAGAAAACTCTTCCGGTCGTGTCGATCAGGCCGGCCCTCATTCGACGTGTTTGTGCACGGACACCCGGGGATACCAGGAACGATCAAGGAAAGGACAGACGATCATGCGAGTAATGGTGCTGGTCAAAGCCAACGCTGACACCGAGGCGGGAGTTCTTCCCACCGAAGAAGAGCTCACCGACATGACCAACTACAACGAGGAACTCGTCAGAGCCGGAATAATGCTGGGCGGCGAAGGGCTCCATCCGAGCTCGAGAGGGGCCCGGGTCAAGTTCTCGGCGGACCGGCGGACCGTAGTCGACGGACCGTTCGCAGAGGCCAAAGAACTGATTGCCGGTTTCTGGCTCTGGCAGGTTCGGTCGATGGAAGAGGCGATCGAGTGGGTCAAGCGGTGTCCCAATCCCACCGGCGCCGAGTCGGAGATCGAGATTCGGCAGGTCTTCGACACCGAAGACTTTGGCGACGCCATGACTCCCGCCCTCAAAGAACAGGAAGAGCGCATTCGAGCCGAAGCCGCCAGGCAGAGGTAAACAGCGGACAGGACTCTTCGCTTATAAGGCAGCAGGTGCTTTAGTCGGAGGTGTGAGCACCGAAATCCATCGAACAATCGATGCCGTTTGGAGGATGGAGTCGGCCAAGCTCATCGCCGGGCTGGCCCGCATCGTGCGAGACGTGGGCCTCGCCGAGGAACTGGCTCAGGACGCACTCGTCATCGCCCTCGAGAAATGGCCCGAGTCGGGCGTCCCGGACAACCCGGGCGCGTGGCTCATGGGCACTGCCAAACATCGGGCTCTTGACGCCCTCCGAAGGCAAGGCACGCTGGAGCGAAAGCACACGGAGATCGCCCGCGAGCTCGAGATTCAACATGGGGTGGAAATCGATCTCGACGCAGCCCTCGATGATCACATCGGTGATGATCTGCTCCGTCTCATCTTCGTCTCATGCCACCCGGTTCTCTCCACCGAGGCCCGGACGGCCCTCACCCTTCGTTTGCTTGGGGGCCTTACGACAGAAGAAATCGCCCGGGCTTTCCTTGTATCCGAGGCGACGGTCGCCCAGCGGATCGTCCGGGCCAAGCGCACTCTGGTGGAGGCGGAAGTCCCGTTCGAGGTGCCTCGGCGGGAGGAGTTTCAGGAACGGCTGGCGTCCGTGCTCGAGGTCATCTATCTGATCTTCAACGAGGGGTATCTCGCGACGGCGGGAGAGGATTTGGTGCGGCCGGCACTGTGCGAGGAGGCACTTCGACTCGGTCGGGTTCTGGCGAGCCTGGTTCCGGGTGAACCTGAGGTTCACGGTCTGGTAGCGCTGATGGAGATTCAGGCATCGCGAATTAGGGCTCGGGTCGGTCCAGGAGGAGAGGCGGTGCTTCTATTCGAGCAGAACCGGAGCCGTTGGGACAGGCTTCTGATCGACCGTGGGCTGACCGCGTTGGAACGGGCCGAACGACTCGGGGGGGCCCGGGGGGCTTACGCCCTTCAGGCCGCCATCGCCGCCTGTCATGCCCGAGCCCGCTCCGCCGACGAAACAGATTGGAGGCGGATTACCGAGCTATACGGTCTGTTGGCCGGAGCGGCGCCGTCCCCGGTCGTCGAGTTGAACCGGGCAGTTGCCGTGGCCATGGCCTTCGGGCCTGCCGCCGGCCTCGAGCTGGTCGACGCGTTGCGAGAGGAGCCGTCGCTCAAGGCCTATAACCTCTTGCCGAGTGTGCGAGGCGACCTGCTCGAGAAGCTTGGTCGCTACGCCGAGGCCCGGCTTGAGTTCGAGCAGGCGGCCGCGCTCACTCTCAACCAACGCCAGCGCGAATTGCTGCTCGATCGCGCGGCCGCCTGCAATCCACCAGCCTCCAGCCCAGATTGACCCGGGCCGGATCTCAGGTCTTCAAGGCGGAATGAACGGTCCGTTCCTGAACGTCTCTGATGCCAAGGCCGATCAGCAGGAACAAAATCCCCATCCCCACGGCCATCGCTGCGACCCCGAAGGCGAGGACCGAGGTGAACAAGGATGCCTGTAGGAACGATGAGGTGAGGGCAGTCTCGCGCCGGGGATCGTCGCGCTCGAGCTCGGCGTAGTAGAGTCCATCGGTGGATTCGAGGGTGTGCGTCTCGATGACCTTCGCCTGGCAGTACGCCGTGAACGGGTCAGCGACCCTTCGGCCGGGCAGGCAGGCGTCATCAGACGTCGTGATCTGCTGGTCGCCAAGCGTGCTGGCGACAACAACCCAGGTCGCGACTCCTCCAACCACCAACACTATGCCAAGGAGAATGGACGCAATCGAAGCGGTCCTTCTCATCATTGCCTCCTATAGATCGGCCAGATGAACGCTAGTCACTAGTGGAGTCGCCCCATGACTTACCAGAAAAGGGCCTTTAGCCACTTCGTGCCCGGGGAACTGCGGGGGCAACCGCACAGCGACTGATTGAACGCTGTGGGTGACGAACCCCGAACCGCTTTTGGCGCGGACGTTCGACACCAAGGTGAGCAGAACTCCGCGCCAAAACGGGGTTCGGAGTTGGCCGGATCTAGCGCCCGCCGAAGATGCTTATCGTGGGTCGCGCCGTCCAGACCCAAATCGGATGCAACAAACGTCGCCCCCAAGGTGTTCTTTCGTAGATGACCGCGCCAACAGTTCCTGCAATCCGTTCCGACCGCGAACCGTTCGCCTCGACGGAATGGCTGTTGTTTGCCGCCATCGGTCTGATCTGGGGAAGCTCTTTTCTTCTCATCAAGATCGGCCTCGAGTCGTTCCATCCCGGGCTCATCACGTGGGGACGGGTTGGGCTGGGCGCCCTGGCTCTGGCGGTGTTGCCGGCGGCCCGTAGGCCAATCGCAAGAGAGGATTGGAGCCGGGTGTTTCAGTTGGGGGTCCTTTGGGTGGCGATCCCATTCACGCTCTTCCCGTTGGCACAGGAGCACATCAATTCGGCCGTCACCGGTCTCCTCAACGGAGCAACCCCCTTGTTCTCTGGCCTCATCGGGGCGTGGTGGTTCAACCGGGCGCCTCGGGGGCCGCAGCGATGGGGGATTGCAACCGGGTTCGGCGGTATCGCCCTGCTCAGCGTTGGTTCGAGCGCCGAGGGGGGCACGGCTTTCGTCGGAGTTCTGCTGGTGCTCTTCGCCACGCTCTGTTACGGGTTTGCCACCAACATGGCCGGGAGCATCCAGCAGAAATATGGCTCGGTCCCGGTGATGGCGAGGATGCTGGCGGTCGGCTCGGTGCTCACCGCCCCCTTTGGCATCTACGGCCTGAGCCGCTCTAAGTTCGCATTGGATTCAGCGATTGCGGTGACTGTCCTCGGCGTGATGGGGGCGGGGGTAGCTTTCGCCTTGATGGCGACCCTGGTGGGAAGGGTGGGCGGCCCCCGCGCCACCTTCATCACCTATCTGATACCGATAGTCTCGCTGGTCCTCGGGGGGGTCTTCCTATCGGAGACCGTGACAGTCATCGCTTTGGTCGGAGTGGTCCTGATCCTGGGTGGTGCGGTCATGGCTTCACGCCGCGAACACTGAGTTTCTCCCGGTGGCCTCAGCTGCCGCCGAGGGCCATACCGGCCAGTGCGATGGTGAAGAGATATGCGATCGTCGATCCGTACCCCGCCATCTTTCCCTGGAGCCTTCCCATTTCCGCTCCCTGTTCTGGCGTGGGAGGGGTTCCGGCGGTTGCGATCTGCTGACCGAGCGCCTGAACCTTGGCGCCCGTGGGTCGTTGGAACCCGATGCCGATCGTCACTGCAACGATGCCAGATACGGCTCCAATGGCTAGGGCCCAGTCCTGCCATCGACTCATCGTTGGCTGCCGAATCGCCCAAAGCCACAGCCCGGCTCCCACAGTGATGAGACCGGCGGTGATCAGGACGGTCGTAATCTTCCGCTTCAGCAGGGCCTGCATGAACGGTCCGGCTCCCGGCCCGGCGGACCGGGCGGCCGGAGCCACGAACCATCCCATCAGGATCCCGGCACCGGCCCAGAAGCCGCCCGCCACGATGTGGATGAGCCGAAGCACTATCAAGATGGTCCTTCTTGTCGCTGTGAAGAAGTTAGATCGATGGACTACCGCGTGCGCAGGCGGGCAGCCATGTGCTCACCGATCGCCATGCAAGGCAGGTTGGTATTGGCCCTTGGCATGACCGGCATGATCGAGGCGTCGATCACCCTCAACCCGTCAATGCCCAGCACCCGGCACTCCGGATCGACAACGGTTCGGGGGTCATGGGGGTCCCCATCCGGCATGTGTGAATGCGGGCCGCTGTCCTCGAATCCTCGGTAAGCGACTTGCCAGGACCGCGCCGGTTGAACCGGCTCCGACGATGATGAAGTCGTATGTGCGATCGATGGTCACAGTGTTGACCGACACTAAGCCCGGGCACGGTCGGCGAATCCATCTGGGCGAGGACCCGGATACGATCGCGGCATGAGGACCGGTCTGGCACTCGATGAACTTGGCGACCTGCTGGAGCGGCCGATCGTTGCGGTCCTGGCTACTTACCGGAAGGACGGCACCATTCTCTTGTCGCCGGTCTGGTTCGAATGGCACGGCGGTACCTTCAACGTGTGGGTGGGCGGCGCCAACGAGGGCAAGGCCAAGCACGTGGCCAACGATCCCCGCGCCAGTCTGGTTGTCCATGAACAGACGCTCCCGTACCGCGGGGTGGAAGTGAGCGGATCCGTCACCCTCAGTGAGGACGGGTTCTTCGACGTCGTCCGGCGAACCGCGGCGCGTTATTACGGCCCGGACCAGGCGGAAGCCTTTGTTAGCAACTTCTCCCAACCCGGTCTGGTGGTTCGGCTGGCTCCCGACCGGATCCGAGCGTGGGATTTCCAGGATGACGTCGATGCGGCCGGCTGACCAACCGTCCGGTCATCCCGTGATCCGTGCGGCTCCTGCTGTGAGCGGCGTTGCCAGGACGTTCCGGGTCGTAGTTGTCAACGATTCGAAAGGTCGAGTCGTGGTTCCGATTCCCTTCGACCCCGACACGGTTTGGGGCAAGAAAGGCCGCCATCACGTCGCCGGCACCGTCAACGGCATGGGAGTGCGCGGAGTCGTCGATGACTTCGGAGAGATCAAAGGAGTGTTGCTCGGCGCCGCCTGGCGGCGGGACTGCGGGATTGCGCCCGGTGACTCGGTCTCGGTGATCCTCGAGCCCGAAGGACCGCAGCGGGACGGCTTGTCAGACGACGTGGCCTCCGCTCTCGATGCCTCTCCTGCGGCCGGGGATTTCTTCGATTCGCTTGCCCAGTTCTATCGCAAGGCGTATCTCAGTTGGGTCGACGCCACCAAGCGCAGCCCGGAGTTGAGGGCCGAGCGAATCGCAGGAATGGTCAAGCTCCTCGAGGCCAGACAAAAGCAGCGCCCGTAAACGGAAACGAGACGGGCACGCGACCCGTCACCGGTTTCCGTCTCCGGTCGTGAGCAGGCCACGTTCGAAGGCTGTCGCCACCGCCGCTGCCCGATCGTTGACACCGAGCTTCGTGTAGATGTGAAGAAGATGGTTCTTGACCGTGGCCTCGCTGATGAACAGATGAGCCGCGGCCTCACGGTTGCTGAAGCCGCGGGCGATCAGTTGAAGAACTTCCAGTTCCCGCTCGCTCACTGCTTCCTTGGCCGGTTGCCGAACCTGGTCAAGGAGACGTGCAGTAACCGAGGGAGATAACACTCCTTCTCCGCGAGCCGCCGCCCTTAACGCTCGCAGCAACTCCTGACGGGGAGCATCCTTGAGGAATAGCCGGTGGCTCCGGCCTCGATGGCGGCGATGACGTCGCTGTCGGTGTCGTAGGTGGTGAGGACCAGCACCCGCGCTTCGATCTCGCCTTCGGCCATGGCTCGGATGGTGGACACGCTATCCAACTCCGGCATCCGCAGGTCCATGAGGACGACGTCGGGGTGAAACGCCCTGGCCCGGGCAGCGGCCAACGTGACTCAGCGAGTGGCGGCGATCACGTGGGCCCGGGTGCGGCCGTCGACTTTGCCGGTGCCGAAGCGGGCTGATATCGCGGCGGTGACCTTTTCCGTCACCTCAAATAGTTGGCCCGGATCGCGGTCCTCGATCTCGACTCGGAGCGGCGTGCCCTGACAGAAGCCGATCGCCGGGTGGGCGGGGGAGTCGGCCACGCTTCGACGTTCGATGGTCTCGACGGCAATGTCAGAAAAACCTGCGGTCGCGAGCTCATCCGCGATCCGGCGAGTATCGTGGTATCCGTGGGGAACCCGCCCGACGAAATCGGGGGGATCGTTCGGAAAGCACGACGCCACCGCCGCCGATGTCACCTCGGCGAACTCGTTGGCCTCGATGCGGTCCCAGACGTTGAAAATGAACCGCCCACCGGGCTTGAGAACCCTCGCCGCCTCTCGATACGCCGCGACCTTCTTCGGAAAGAACATGGCGCCGAACTGGCAGACGACGGCATCGAACCTCGAATCGTTGAATGGGAGGGCCTGGGCGTCGGCTTGCTGCCAGGCGATCCGGGCGGAATCGGGTTCGGCGCGGGTCGCCGCGAAGGCAAGCATCGCCTTCTTCAGGTCGGTAGCAATAATGGCGGCCGAGTCGGGTAACAACCGGTCCAACTCTCGTGTCACCACTCCGGTGCCGGCCGCAGTTTCGAGAAGCTCCGATACACCTAGGTCCGAGCAGCGTTGGGCGAGATCGATGGCATAGGGCTCGAAAATGAGCGGGCCTAGGTATCGGTCGTAGATGGCGGGGATGGACCCCCCGAATTCAGTGTCGGAATCGGCCATAGGTGGTGCGGTGCAGGGGGGAGTCACGGTAGCGCCGGGTTCGCTTCGTCCAGAGAAGATCGCCTTCCCCTTCAAAAACCGCGCCAGATGCGCCGGCGGAAATGCGACAATGGCGGGGTCACAGTTACAGCGACCGGACTGGAGGGCATCGTGGCCAACAAGGACAAGGGCGGGAAGAGCAACAAGAAGGTTGCTTCGAAGAACCTGAAAGAGAAACGTCAGGAGAAGAAGGCCAAGCGGGACGCTTCCGACAAACGTCAAAGCAAGATCACCTGACCCGCGAGGTCAGCGAGTAGCCGCCGTCGGAGTCTTGCTGAAACAGGCTGCCGCGACCTGGAGTATCGCGAGGCCAGCCAGGGTCGACTCGGCTCCCCTGTTCTCGTTCACCGAGTCCTTCGTCAAACCGTCACAAGTCGCGCCGGTGCTGGCGTCGTAGAGGACTGCGCCGGTGTCGTTGCGTCCCATCAGCCAGTGGGCAGATCGCAAGGCCCGCACCCTCCACACCGAGTTGCCGGTGACGGTCCAAGCTCGATAACAGGCCTCGGCCATCGCCGCCGCCTCCAATGGCTGTTGATCGAAGCCGGGCCGGGCCTCCCCCGTCTGCCAGCCACCGACCGGGGTGAAGCTGAAGTGGTCGCCGTCGGTCTCGACCCACAACAGGCGCTCGAGAAGACGGACCCCCATATCGATCATGCGCTTGTCACCGAGCGTCGCTCCGGCCGCAATCAGCGCTTCGGGAATCCGGGCGTTGTCGTAAGTCAATCTGATCTCGGGCCAGGGAATGCGGGAGCGGACCGCACTGGCCAGGACCAGGCTGGTTCTGGCCAGCAAGTCGCGGGCGTCGGTGTGGGTCGGTTCGACGGCCACAAGATCGACCGCACCCAGCACTGCAAATGCGTTCGAGCGGAGATGGGTCGAGTCAAAACCGGAGCACACGTCGAAAGCCGTTACTCCCGCCCTCCTCATCCAGGGCTCGTATCCGTGACGGGCCACCGCACCGAGCGCCCACCAGGCGCGGCCCTGGGAGTCGTCGCTGCCGACTCCGTCCACCCATGCACCTTCGGTGCTCCGGCGGTTGTGAAAGCCCCCTGAGGAGGTGCGCGCTTCGAGGATGAACCCGAGATAGATCGCAGCCAGGTCGGCCAGGCTGGAATCGGACGATGCCTGACGAGACACCACGACCAGAGCGCGGGCGTTGTCGTCTGTCCAGAAGCCGTGCTCGAGGCGAGGCGTGGAAAGCCGGCTGTGCTCCCACAGGCCGAGTCGATCCGTCATTGCCCGCAGATGACTGAAGTTCGGTGCGGGAAGGTGCGGCAACTCGGTCGTCATCCGATGACCGCCGGCAATTGCAAGGTCATCCGGCGACACGATGAGCCCCCATCGGGTGAATAACCGTTGAGCGGTCGCCGAAGGCAACCGTCGACATAAGGGTGTCGTACCTATGTCCGATGGTCGGCCAGTACCGACCCCGCCTGAGACGGCGGGTGTGGCGCTCCATCCTCGCCGCCAGTCGCCAGTCGGTCAGAACGCTTCGCAGGGCGGCACCGAGGGCAGCCGGATCGTCGTGGGGCACAGTGATCCCGGCGCCCCCGGCCAGGAGTTCGAGAGCGTGGGGGAAAGCCGTCGCGATCACAGGTTTGGAAGCGGCGATGGCCTCGACCAGCACTCCCGAGGTGACTTGCTCGATCGACGCATAGGGGAGTACAACCAGGTCGGCGCTGCGGACCAGGCGGGCCAACACTGCTCGGTCGAGGTAGCGGTCATCGAATTCGACGATCTTGCCGAGTCCGAGTTCGTGGACTAATGCGACCAGGCTGTCCCGATACCTCTCGCCCTGGCTCTCCCTGACATTGGGGTGGGTGGCGCCGGCGATCAGGTAGCGGGGCCTGGGCTGCAAATCGGTCAGTCCGGCGAAAGCCTCGATTGAGGTTTCCAAGCCTTTGCTTGGCCCGATCAAGCCCCAGGTGAGGACAAGCGGTCGGTCCCCGCTGGCCAGGGACGGACCGCTAAATCTGGCATCCGCCCCGTGTGGGATGACGTCGACCCGATCCGGATCAACGCCGTACCGGGTGGTGAGTCTGTGCAAAGCGGTCCGGCTCATCACCACCGAGCGGGCGGTAACAAGCGACAGGCGTTCGACGATGGCCCGCTGGTGGTCAGAGGGGTGATTGAGCACCGTGTGGAAAGTGACCACAACGGGTGCTTCCAGAGCCGCTGCAATTTCAACTGCCTCATCGCCGTCGGTTCCGCCGAAGATCCCGAACTCGTGCTGGATCGAAACGACATCGAATGCGTTCAGCCGGTCGATGGCGGTTTCCATCGATTCCCGGTTTCCCCGCTCGTGCCGGTAGACCACATCTCCGACCTGAGTAACCGAGGGGCTGTCGGCCAGGCTCACGACACCGAGACCGTCCTTCGAGCCGCGGTTCTCGGCGATCGCCCCGAGGAGCGATGCCGTGAAACTAGCGAGGCCGCACACAGTTGGCGGGTACGTGCTCACAAAGCCGATCGATGGGTCGGAACCCCAGCTTTCCATCGGATCCTCCAGTAGGCCCACCATGGGTGGGTTAGGACGATCACTAGTTCAAGCGGGAAACCGGACTCCCAGCGCCGACTACTTATCGTCGGATCTGGTCGTCATTCGCCTGTTGGGCTCCGCGAGCAGAAGTGATAGCGAAAATTCGCCGTTGACATCAGGATAGCCGCCATGGGTCCCTATGGGCCGGTGAACGGAAAGGATCGGGAGCAAGTAGAGTTGCATGGTCGGCCAATCCAGCACGGGGCGCTGGTCGGAGCGTTCAGGACCGCAGGTCCGGGTTGGTCGTTCTCAGGCAGGCGCCGGTTTCGTTTCACCCGCCACCGGCTGCGACGTTCTTCAGGGTGAATGATCGGTTGGTCTTATGGCACAACGAGGACGCGAGGCAATGGGCAAGCGTGCTCGCGAGCGCGCCCGCCTGGAAAAGCAGGAAGCGAAGAAGATACGTCGGGAAGAACTGGCGGATGGTTCTCCGACCAGCTCTGAAGCCGAAGCTGCTGTGCTGATGGAGCAGTTTCGCCAGCTCAGCGAGCGTCACGCCGCCAGCGCCATCAGCCAGGCCGACTTCGTCGAGGAGCGGCGACGCATTTTCGAGTTGCTCGACATCGAGGTTCCCGAAGACGACTAGCCGGGGTGAGCTCGTCGCCCGGCCTGTTTCAATATCGATCGGGACTCCGCGTGCCCGGACGGAGTTGAGCCTGGAGACACGGATCAACCTGGCGGGCGAGGTCCTCGACGGTCCTAGTGACTAGTCCTTGTGGGCGTAAAGGATCCCCGCCTGCGGCGTGAGTCAGTTCGCGCCGATAAATCATCAAATGTTCACTGCGCTCCTAGACATCCTCATACCCGAACGCGCCATCGAAAGGGATCAAGAGACCTTTCGACGTGGTCTGGTCCGGCTGCGCAAGCCGCTACCGAGCGACAGCGACCCGATCAACCGCCAGGTCCCCGACCCCGAACCAGCCAGCGTCTAAGAAGACGGGTTCGCCGCTAGAAGGGCCAGGGTCCCCCTTGGCCCCACGACGGAGGCCGTCTTGCCTCGGCGAGCACCCGTTCCAGGGATCGTCGCAAGAACGACGCCATCTGTTCGCGGGTGACCGCGGCCCACGGGCAGAACTGGTCGACCGAGCACCCCATGCTGATCCCCGCCGCCACGAGGGAACTGATGTCGGCGGCGTGGGGCGATTCCACGACATCTGCAAAGGAAACCGGGTCGGCCGGCGGCAAATCGAGGGCTTGGGCAAGGAGCCCGGCAAGTTGTTGGCGCGACAGAAGTTCTGCCGGGCAGAACAGGCCGGCTGCACATCCGGCGGTTATCCCTGCTTCGGCCAGAGCGTTGATGTCGGCTTCGTGGGGAGACCCGTTGTCATCGACGAAGTGGTCGGCTGACGGAGCCGGCAGCGCCAGTCCCCTCGCCAGGAATGTCGCCAGCTGTTCGCGGGTCACCCAGTTGCCCGGGCAGAACTGATTGGTTGCACAACCCTGGATCACCCCTCGATCGGCGAGCCACTCGATGTCGCCTTGGCCAACGAGACTGTCATCGTCGGCAAACCGGCCCTGGTACGGGGTGAAGGGAATCGGCCCGGGTTGGAACCATTCCGTTAGCGGCCAGATGTGGACGGTGGCGGGCATCTGCATCCCGTCCCTCCAGCCGGCTGCGAGGTTGGCCCCGTCCCAGAGCTTCCAGTCGGTCTCCTTCAAGAAGTTGAAGTAGATCAGGCCAACCACATTGGGATCGGCTGCTGCCGCCTGAAAGAGATCGCGCAACCAGACGTCGCGGTCACCTCCTGAACTGGAGCTTCCAACCTGGGTGATGAGATAGGGCTTGTTCGGGGCGAAAGTCCGAATCTCGTTCAGGGCACCAAGACCCGAATCCATCACGTTGGTCCACCGGCCGGCGATGCTGCCGAAGTTGTAAGCGGAGATGCCAACGAAGTCGACAACATCGTCGCCCGGGTAGTAGTCGGTGGTGCGATACGGCCAAACCGACCAGGCGTTGGGTGCGAAGACCCACCGAACCCGGGTGTCGTCGATTCGGACCGACTCGAAGATCTCGATGAAGCGCCGATAGGAAGCTTTGAAGCCTTCGGGATCCATTCCATAAGGAACCCAATCGCCGTTCATCTCCTGGAGGGGGGCGATCAGCAAGGAACGCCCTTCCCCCCGGTCCAGCCACGCTTTGACCCGCATGGCCCACTGGATGATCGCCATGTCATGGACACCTGCGGCTATCTCGGCGGCGGGCATCATGACCTCGACGTTGGCGACCGGAGTTGCCTGGGCGGACCAGGCCTGTTCGAGCAGCCAATCGGTGTTTCCCTCCCATCCGTTCTCGGATTCCCAGAGTTGGTGGAACGTGCCTGCCAGAGAGACTCCCTTGCCGCTGGCGGCCCCCAACGCCTCGAGGTCCGCTCCGGCTTGCCACTGGTCGGAGTAGAGCCCGGAGAGGAGGATGTCGCGGCCGCTGAGGGGCGCAACCGCCCCATCGTCGGCCAGGACAGGGGTCGCCGTCAGCAAAGTGGCGAGGATGACCGCACCGATTATGGACGACCTGATCGACATCTAACCCCCGTGACCCGCAGCGCAACGTACGACCGAGGATCTTCGTCATCCGTAGGACCTACGACTGGGTTTCGAATCGGCAAACCCGCCAAACTGCTTGAGGGCTTACGGAATCATTCATGGCGGGGGCGGGTGCCCATCATTCATGGCGGGGGCCGGTGCCCTTCCGTCTCCCATTCATAGCGGGGGGCCCGGTGCCCGTCCGCCTCGATGCTCAGATCTCGAAGTCGCCGACCTCTTCGCCGTTGAGAATGACAGTCCGGGCTCCCGACTCGAAGCTGCCGAGCGGGATCGATAGCTCTGTCGGCACCAGGACCTGGGTACAGGCCCGGTCGTTGTCGGCCACCGTCGCCAGGGTTACCTGAATCGCCTCCCCATCATCCTCCACTTCCCACACGGGTTGGTGGCACGGTGAAGGGAGATTCCCGTTGACTCTGAGAGCTACCTGAACCGGGAAGCTCTCCATGAGGAGGATGTCGGTTGAGTCCACGAAGAACGGGCTGGCATCCGCGGGGACCTCGATGGGGCCGGTGGTGGGAAGTCCCGTGGTCGGTTGGGGCCGCCCATCCGAACCGACGGGGTCGTCGGGCGAGTCCGCGCAGGCGCCTGTGATCAAAGCGAGAGCCACAACGCCGACCAGAATTCTCTTCATGACACTTTGACGCTCTTTGATCCCCTTCGGGTCCGTCGAGTTCCTTTCAACAATCCCGGTTGATCAACCTACCCGGCGAAATCGCCTCGATACGCTGGCATCGGTCATGTCTGCTGACTCATCGGTACCGGCCCAATCACGCTGGCAGAGCAGGCTGCTCGTCGCGGCCGTGGCCGGCGCCGGCATCTCGATCCTTCTGGGCGTGTACGGGAGAATCCACGATCCCGCCGGTCAACAGACGATTTCCGGGTTCTTCGGTTCCACCCTGGCCTTCAAAGCTTGGATGGCGAGCCTGGTTCTGTTCTTCGCCCTGCTTCAGCTGACCACGGCACTTCGTATCTGGGGCCGAATTCCGTGGCCCCGGACCCTGCCGCCGTGGTTCAGCCAGGTTCATCGGCTGTCGGGCACTCTGGCGTTTCTCGCCACACTTCCAGTGGCTTATCACTGCTTATGGGCCATCGGATTCGAACCGGACATGTCCCAGCCGCGGCGGTTCATCCATTCACTTCTCGGGTGCTTCTTCTACGGGGCCTTCGTGGTCAAGGTCGTGGCAGTTCGTTCCAGGCGGCTTCCGGGATGGATGCTGCCCGCAATCGGTGGAACGGTTTTCACGTCACTGGTGGGTTTGTGGCTAACGAGTTCGCTCTGGTTCTTCACCAACATCGGCTTCCCGGGGTTTTGAGTTGCTCTTCAAGAGGCTGGTGAATGGCCTCGAGGTGTTTGCCCTCGTGGCCACTGCCTGGACGGTGCTCTTGCTGTTCACTGCGCAGCCACCTGTCAGCGGAGACCCGGTCCAGGACGATGGCGCCCGGATCTTCGCCGCCCGTTGCTCGGGTTGTCATGGCGCCAAGGGTCAGGGTCTTTCCGGACCGCAACTCGCCGGGGTGGTGGCTGAGCGCTTCCCCGACCCCGCCGATCAAGCCGCCGTCGTCGCCAACGGCAGGAACGGAATGCCGGCCTTCGGCTCCCGATTGACGGCCGAAGAACTCGAAGCGGTGGTGGAGTTCACCCGCACCCGCCTAGGTTCCTGAGGGTGCAGGGGCCGATCCGAGCCGAGGTCCGGCACTGATAATCTCAGGGATCGGAAAGGGACGTCCCCGATTCCGGAACGACCTCCCATCTGACAGGATTTCCCTCCAGTGGCTCCCATTGTCATCACCGAATCGCTCACGCACGCCTACAACTCCGAAGTTGTTGCGCTTCGTGACTTCAACCTCGCAATCGAGGCTGGCGTCACCGGACTGGTGGGGGCCAACGGGGCCGGCAAGACGACCTTCCTCCGGATCCTTCTGGGTCTGGTCCACCCGACCAGCGGAAAGGTGACCGTGCTCGGCGATGACGCCATCGCCGACCCGCTGGCCGTGCGAGCCCGGGTGGGCTACATGCCCGAGAACAACTGTCTGCCGAAGGACCAGACGGCGGCGGACTTCGTTGCCTATACCGCCGAGATGGCCGGTTTGCCGACGGCCGACGCCCGCCGTCGGGCCTCTGAAACCTTGTTCCTGGTGGGGCTGGAGGAGGAGCGGTTCCGTTTTCTCGGCGACTTCTCCACCGGCATGGCGCAACGGGTCAAGCTCGCCCAGGCCATCGTCCATGGGCCTGAACTCGTCCTCCTCGACGAGCCCGCCTCCGGGCTGGATCCGGCCGGTCGCCAGCAGATGCTGGAGATCATTCAACGCCTCGGCAGCTTTGGAATCAACGTCATCTTCTCGTCACACTTGCTGGGTGACATCGAACAGACCTGCGACGCCGTCGTCATGATCGATGGTGGCCATTTGATCCGCTCCGGCCCGGTATCGACCGTCGCCACGACCTCGGTCGTGCTGGTCGACGTCCTCGGCGATGCTGCGACCCTGGCGAACAGTCTCACTGCCGCTGGCGTCGAAGCTTTGACTCTCACCGAGCATCGCCTTAGCTTCACCGTCGCGGCCGACGAGGACTACGACCGGGTGCGCGATGCTGCCGCCGAACTTGGCATCGGGATCTTCCGCATGGCTCCGATCTCGCACACGCTCGAGGATGAGTTCCTGGTCATTGCTCGAAAGAACGAGTCGTGAGCGGACGCGAAACCACCGGGTCGCCGGCCCGACAGAGTGACGCAGTCATCTATGACCGCGGCTACCGGTCCTACGAAGGCGAGCGGCGGGGACGCGGGGCAATCCGTCGGGCCATCGCCCGTGACGGCATTCGGCGGATCCTGGGACTTCGCCGCAAGGCCCGTCGGAAAATCCTGCCGTGGAGCCTTCTCGTCATCGGGGTGGTGATGGCCGCGGTCATCATCGGACTCCACTTTGTGGCGGGTTCGATAGCGGCGGGCATCGCCGAGGGCCTCCCCAGCTACCCCCACCTCTTTGATCTGTACTCGCGGGTGGCGTTGCTGTTGATCGCCGTCACCGGCCCCGAGCTGCTCATTCCCGACCGGACCCAGGGCGTGCTGTCGGTCTACTTCTCCCGGCCGATGCGGGTCAGCGATTACCTGGCCGGAAAGCTCTTTGCATACTTGACGGTGGCCGGTGCGATCTACGTCGTTCCCCAGATCCTGCTCCACTTGGGCCTCGCCGGGTTGAGCGACGACGGATTCCTGTCCTATCTCGGGTCCAATCTCGACGTTCTCTGGAAGATTCCGGTTGTGGCGCTCGGTTTCCTTGCGGTTCATGGCGGGCTCCTCGCCATCCTCTCGAGCCTCATCGACCGGACCGGATTCGCCGCTGCCGCTTATCTGGCGATTCTGACGGCCGGCAACGGTATTGCCGGTGTGATCGCCGACGCCGATTTCCCGGGGTCCAGCTTCGTCGCTTTGCTCGCCCTGGACGATCACGCCCGGGTCGTGCGGGATTGGGTGTTCGACGTGTCGCTGGGGCTCTACCGGCCTCAGGAAGAAGGATTCGAGCCCTGGGTGTCGGCGGTTGCCATCGCGCTGGTCGCGTTGATCGGTTCCTGGTTCGCATATCGGCGATATCGGAAACAGGCATGACCGCCACCGTCGAGGCTCGCGGCCTTTCCAAATGGTTCGGCCAGAAGGTGGCCGTGTCCGAGGTCGACGTGGCGTTCGAACCGGGCATCACTGGTCTCCTCGGTCCGAACGGAGCCGGGAAGACAACGCTTCTGCGCCTCTTCACCGGACTGCAGCGCCCGTCCCAGGGATCGGTGCAAATCCACGGAGTCGATCCCAGAGCGGACCAACGCATCTACAGCCGGGTGGCGATGGTGCCCGAAGACGAGGCGGTGTACGTCAATCTCACTGCTCGTCAGTTTGTTGACCTCAACGCGGGCCTCGCCCGGGTGAAGGATCGAGAGAGAGCGGTCGACGCGGCGCTGGCCGAGGTCGATCTCACCGATGTCAGCCATCGGAAACTCGAAGGTTATTCCAAGGGCATGCGGCAGCGGGCCAAGGTCGCTGCCGCGCTGGTGGGGGGACCCGACGTTCTGTTCCTGGACGAGCCGCTGAACGGGGCCGACCCGGTGCAGCGGGCCCACCTCATCGACCTGTTCCGGCGCTTGGGGGACCAGGGCCGCACGGTGATCGTCTCATCCCACGTGCTGGCCGAGGTCGAGCGAATGGCCGACCGGGTGATCGCCATGGTCGACGGCCGGCTTGCGGCGGAGGGAACCGTGGCGTCGCTTCGAGCCCTGATGACCGACAAGCCGCGGCTGGTGAGGATCGTCACCGACCAGCCCCGCGATCTGGGCTCGCTTCTTCTTCGCAACGAGAAAGTTGCGGGGCTCCGCATCGAGGGGCAGACCGTCGAAGTCTCAACCTCCGACGCCGGCGCGCTGGCAATGGCGCTCCCCGGGGCGGCCCGCGACGCAGGGATCAGGGTCCGACAGATTCTTCCGGCCGATGAGTCTCTCGAGAGCGTGTTCCGCTATCTGGTGGAGGGGCGATGATCGACCTCCGTCTCGTCCGTCACTTCGTGCGTCAACTCGCCCGTGGCAAACGCTTCTGGGGAATGGCTGCGTTGGCGTCGGTCACGGGCTTCATCGCCTGGATATCGAGCATCGACGAAACCGACCAGGACATCGCCGAGATCTTCCACATTGTCACCGCCACCGTGGCCGGGGCGACGATCTCCATCGCCTTCCTGGTGATGGGGGCAGCGACCCTGCGAGACGAACGGGACGCCGGGACCCTGCCGTTCATCTTCATGAAGCCCATCGCCCGTTGGCGTTGGGCCACATCGGCCTGGGCGGCGGCCGCGGTCGTTTCATTTGCGGTAGGAGTGGTCGGCTGGTTGGTCGGGTTCCTGGCGATGGGCATGACGACTGGATCTTGGACTCTGGCCATCCCGGCTCTGGGGCTGTATGCCGCCGCCGCGGTTGGATACACGGCCGTGTTCGTTCCTCTCGGCTATCTGTTCACCCGGGCCGTCCTGGTTGGCCTGGCCTATGTGTTCGTTTGGGAAGGGATCATCACCACCTTCGTGACGGGTCTCTCCGCCTCGTCGGTATGGCGTACGGCCATGTCGATATACGCCGATCTCACGGTCCTTCCCCGGGATGCTCTCGATTCGCTCGGTCCGGTCGCGCCCGGGGTGGGCGGCGGAGTGTTGAAGCTCGTCGGCACCGTTGTTGTCGGAGTCGGGGCTTTGACGTGGGCGCTTCGACGCCGCGACGCCCTCTAGCTCCTTGGTAGTCGAAGGAGTGCCATGAGAATCGGAGCGACCATACCCATTGCCGGTCCCGGCGCGTTCGATCCAGGACCGGTGGTGGCTGCTCGCAGGTTGGAGGAGGCCGGGTACGACTCGGTGTGGCTGGCCGATCGGCTGCTGGCGGCGATCCCTTTACGATCGCGCTATCCCTTCAATCCGGACGGAAAGCCCCGTTGGGCACTCGACACACCTTTTCTCGAGTCGACGATGACCATGGCAATGATGGTGGCTGGAACCAGCTGGGTTGAGGTCGGAGTGGCGGCCCTGGTCGTTCCACTGCGTCATCCGGTGGTGCTCGCGCGGCAGATGGCGACGCTCGATGCACTGTCGGGCGGACGGATCGTCATGGGGGTCGGGGCGGGATGGATGGAAGAGGAGTTCGCCGCCATCGGGGTTCCCTACGAGTCGCGAGGCCGCCGCCTGGATGAGTCGATCAAACTCATGCGGCAATGCTGGTTGGGCGCACCCGAGCCAACGGAATCGGCAATGTTCCCGATGCCGGAGGGGATCCTGACCAGGCCGCTGCCGGTGCGAATTCCTCCGGTGCTGGTCGCCGGCAACACGACCGGAGCGATCGAGAGAGCGGCCACTTACGGCGACGGATGGCTTCCCCTCCAGATCGTTTCCCACTTCGACATCGACTGGGTCGAGCGAAAGTCCGCGCAATTTCGTGAAGAGCTTGAGCGGGAACGTCCCGGCTTCGAACCGAGACTGTTGCTACGAGTCGGAGGCGACTTCGTACAACTGGTTCAAGCGGTGCCCGGGCTGGCCCGGCGCCTTGGTGAGGCCGGGGTGACGGACGTCGTCATCGACGTGGACTGGTCGGTGGAGGATGGAGGTCGAAAGGCGCTCGAAGTGGCCCGTGACGCAGGCTTTTGAAAGAACTCGAAACCTTAAGGTTATCGACCGCGGTTTCCGCGGCACATTGCCTTCAGATTCGGGTTTTCCTACGAAACGAGACCGCTCTCGTAGGCAATGACGATCGCCTGGGCGCGGTCGCGGGCGCCGAGCTTGGTGAAGATGCGCTTGACGTGGGTCTTGACCGTGTTGTCGGCGATGAACAACTGCTCAGCCAGTTCCTGATTGGACAGACCGCGGGCGATCAGCAAGAGCACCTCCCGCTCTCGCTCGGTCAACATCGTCAACCTCTCGCCCGTGCCGGTCTGAGGTCTCCTCGTGAATTCTTCGATCAACCTTCGGGTGACGGACGGGGACAACAGTGCTTCACCTCCGGCCACGACCCGGATTGCTGAGACCAGGTTTTCGGGCTCGGTTCTCTTCAAGAGGAACCCGCTGGCTCCCGCCCGTAGTGCTTCAAAGACATACTCGTCGAGTTCGAAGGTCGTGAGGATGATCACTCGGGGAGCCCCCTCGGCGTTGGTGATCCGGCGTGTGGCCTCGATGCCGTCGAGCACCGGCATCCGGACATCCATCAGAATCACATCGGGCCGGTGCTCGGTTGCGACTCGCAACGCCTCCTCACCGTTGCCGGCAGTCGCGACGACCTCGAGATCGGCCGCCTGGTCGATGATCATCCGAAGCCCTTCCCGAATCAGGGCGTCGTCGTCGACCAGTGCGACCCTGATCACGCGACCTCGACCAGGGGGAGCCGGCAACGCAATTCGAACCCTCGCGGGTCGCCGGGGCCGTGCGCCACGGTGCCTCCATGCAGGGCAGCCCTCTCCCCAATCCCGCGCAGCCCGCGTCCCGGCGTGGCGTCACCGCCAATGCCGTTGTCGGCAACGATGATGGTGAGGTCGTCGGCGATCCTGACCCGTACCGAGGCACGGGAGGCGCGGGCATGCTTCATCACGTTGGTGAGCGCTTCTTGAACGATTCGATAGGTCGCAACACCGAGACTGGAAGGCACCCGCTGGGGGTCGCCATCGAGGTCGAGTTCGACCGTCAGACCGGGGCTCTGGACGGTCTGGCAGAGCTCATCGAGTTCCAGCAATCCGGGCAGCGGGCTCCTTTCGGGCACCCCCTGCAGAACGTCCAGCATCCGGTCGAGATCCGACAGGGCCGCTCGGCCCGTGGCGGCGATAGTGTCGAACACGGCTCGACTCTCGCTGCCGGGCGGAGCGTTGACCTGGCCGGCTCCGGCGTGAACCACCATCACGTTGACGGCGTGACCAATGATGTCGTGGAGGTCGCGGGCGATGCCACTGCGCTCGGCTTCCAAATCGGCCCGGGCCTGCTGGGCGGCCAATTCCGCCCTCGACAAGTCCCGCTCCCTTATCAACTCGGTCTCGCGGACCCGGGAGAACTGAGCGCGACCGGCGAACCAACCGGCGGTCCAGATGGCAACGACAGCTCCTCCGAGGATCAGGCCCCCTTCTTGCGGAAAGCGCAGGAAGTAGAAGATGACCCCGGCCCACCCGAGCACAAGAGCGATCACCGCCCGTCGGGAGTCGACCCTGGCCGCGGCGGCAAAGAGTGCTATCAGGTTGGTCCATTGATAGAAGTCACTCGGATATCCCAAGGCGATGACAGCGAAAATCGCGAATCCGTTTGTGAGGAAGGCTGTGAAGGGATGCCGGCGGATCCAGAGGAGCGATCCACCTGCCGCCAGGCCGGCAAAGGACCGGGTCATTTCGTCCCCGGGGTCAAACACCCAGATCTCGAGGAGGATCAGGATCGTCGGAACCCCGGCCAGCACGATCTCGGGTAGCTGCTTGCCCCATGTGGGGCCTCTGGTGGGCGAAGCCGGAGGGCCGTTCACGAAGGCAATGTAACGGCGGTTCCGGCGGCGGTGTCAGGTGCCGTTGCCGGGCGGAACCCGGCGGGGATGAGGAACCCGGCACCGGACAACAGGGCCACCCCGATCAGGCCGAGGGCGCTCTCCACACCGCTCAGATCGAAAGGTGCTCGTCCGGCGTTGGTGTGGACGATCGACCAGGCGACGACCGCCAGATATCCGCCGACGGTCATCCGGACCGCATTGAGCTGGCGTCCCCCATCGAGACGACCCAAACGGGCCACGACTGAAGCTCCGATGAAGAGTTGAATTCCATGGAGGGCCATAGCGTGGGGGAACTTGGCCACACCGGCTTCTCGGGCCAGCACGGTCTCGGGGGCGTGACCGAGTTGTTCGGCCATCTCCACTCCGAGCCCGATCACCCATTGGCCGAGCCCCAGGCCGGTGATGACGAGCGCCATTCCCGCCAGCACTGCCAGCCTCGTGGTTCGATCGGCCGGGCGCTGAACGATGGCCCAGATGGCAAGGGCCACCAGCGCCAATGAGAAGACGCCGATGGCGCCGCCCATTGCCGAGAAGATGATCGTGTCCGTCGTTGTGGTGAAGTTGAAATGGGACGCCATTCCGCGCCATGCCTGGGTTGTGATGAGCCCAACTTCCACCAGGCCCGATCCGATCAGAACCGCTGCCAAAACACTCTCCGTCCGCTGGCGAGATGGGAGCCGGTCCATCACCCAGCCACACGTCCAGAGCAGCAGACCGACCGAGATGCCGAAGGTAACGGGTTTGCGGAACGAGACCGCCCCAGACCAATCGCCACCGGTCGCCATGAGGACGACGAGGTGGACCACCGCCAAAGCCCCCAACGCCCTCGCGGCGACGCCGAGTCGGCGGCTGGCGGTCTTCTCGAGCTTCAATGCGGACAACAAAGATTGCATCAACGGCTCCCTTCCTGTTCTCACGAACGTACGGAAAGGAAGAACCGGCGTCGTCACCCCAGCCGGGCAGTTACGAGTCACCCCTCGGGGTGATTGCCGACCAAGCAAAGGACGTCAGTCGTCGATGACCGCCGTGGCTTCGATCTCGATCAGAAAATCGGGGTGGGCTAGAGCCGGAACGCCGATCCAGGTGCTGACCGGCAGCGACCCCGTTGCGAAGAAGTCCTTGAGGGCGTCCTGCACCCCAATGTTCTTGTGGATGTGGTCGTTGCGGATATAGATCCTCATCGCGACGACGTCATGACGGCCGCCGCCTACTTCAGCCAAGGCCCGCTCGATGTTGTTCAAAGCGGCGGTGGTCTGCCGTGCCGAGATCTCCCGGACCGTCGATCTCCCTGTCCTGGTTCCAGGCAGTCTGGCCGGCCAGGTAGATGGTGGTTCCGCCGCGTACCACCGCGATCTGGGAAAAACCGAATTGCTCGCTCGGAAAGAGGCCGGGAGGGTTGAGAAACCGTTTGGTCATGGCGACAGGATGACGAACTCGGCTTCGCCTTGCCGGCCACGAGGCCCCTGGAATTAGCGCCCGGTGCGCTCCAGGAACTCGAGAAAGTCGAGCTCACCGGGGGAGGAGTCGGCCTTGCTGAGAATCACCGCCGCATCGGACAGTTGCTGGATGGCGTGGGTGTAGAGGTGCATCAAGTGCTGCCACAGTGGCCGGCCTCGGGGCTTCTCGATCTCCCAGGCTGCGTTCAGCGTTTCGTCGGTCAGGGTGGCGAGCCAATTCCGCATCACCTCCTCGTCCCGCTGCCAGTGATGTCTGATCGAACCGAGTGTCGGGTAGTCGGCCGGCTTCAATTCGCCATCCGGGCCCCATGTTTCGAACGGGATGCCGCGGAGACGTTCACGCCAACTCCACTCAACGTCCAGCTCGTGGACGAGGGTGGCCCGAAGATCGCGGATCGTCGCAGGTGCCTGCTCGATCAGCACTTCGGGGACGTTGTCAGCCGCTTCCAGAATCTGGTCCCGCATCCAGTAGACGTGGCTGAAGAGCAGGGTTATCTCGGTATTTGTCACGGGGCCCCCTTTTTAGATGTGGCTTGACGGCTGTCAACTTCTCGCGTGAGAGGAGAGCCAGACGCTAGACGCCAGATCCGAATCGCCAGAGTCGAGACGAACCGGCGGCGTCCAGGCGGGGTCGGCTGCGTGGAGAGTTCGCGCACCCCCCTCGATCGCCCAAAGCGGCGATCGGTCCCCCCGCAGGCGGGGGGACAGAAGAAAGGTTGAGGGCCCGGTTATCCCGGGCCCTCAACCTTGTCTGGTTGGTCGGTTTCGGTTAGGCGATTAGGGCCTTGCGCAGGGAGAGGAAGGTGACTCCCGAGGCGATCATGGTGATTCCGATTACCAGGGCGAATGCTGACAGTGCGTAGGCCAGCAGTCCGACGTTGAGGGCGGTGATCAGGCTGGTGGCGGTGATCCAGCTGGCCCGGGCGGCGTTGGCCACCATGACCGGTTCTCCGTCTTCGCCGATGACCGGGTTGCCGGCTTCGTCGACCGAGGCGACCTGGCGTGGCATCTCCGAGTAGCGGAGGCCTTCAGTCGTTTCCAACTGGTGGGTCTCGATGATGTCGGCCTGGGCGAACATGCTGAGAGGGCCCCGCCGCGGAACTTCAGGGAAGATGGCGTCGTCGGGGGTGGTGATGTTCTCAGAGGCGGCCTGGTTCCAGGTGTAAACCGCTCCGAAGGCTCCTCCGGCGAACGATCCGATCCCCACCACCAGGGTGAAGATCCCGACGATTGCCAGGAGACGACGACGGGCCACACCGGTCCGTTCGGTCAACGCCTTGGGGGCTTTTCTGTCGAGTACTACTGCCATGGTGGTGTCCTCCTTATGAACACTGCTACTGAAACTGACAACCTCAGTGTCCCCAAACCGCCCCACCCCCGGTAGGGCCAAACAGACCCACCCCACGGGACTACCGGCCCTATCCGCGCCAGGTCGGCTCGTGGAAGCTTGAGGGCGTACTCAAAGAAGGAATCACGTTGACAGACTCGTCCAAGGTGTTCGACCGCATCACGCTGTTGGTTTCGACCACCGGCGTCCTGGTCATGGCCGCGATACTCATACTCGTGGTCCGGGGGCCCTCAGGCGCCGGAGCCGATGTCGACAGCACCGTGGCCGAGGTCCAGCTCACCGAGTTCTCCATCTCCGGTGACCTGGCGGTTCCCGAAGGTGCGGTCACGATGCGGGTAACCAACACGGGCACCATCGCTCACAACCTGACACTGGTGGGCGGACCGAGCACCCCCGACCTCAACGCTGGCGAGAGCGCCACCCTCAATCTCGGTGAGATGGTCGCCGGCCAGTATCAGCTGATCTGCTCTGTCCCGGGCCATGAGTCGTCGGGGATGGCGGCCACATTGACAGTGGGTGAAGGCTCAACCACAGACGGCGTGGCCGGAAATGGCGCTGCCGACTACGCAGCAATGGACATGGCGATGAACGAAAGCATCCTCGCCTTCCCGGCCGAGACCGAGGGCATCGGCAACCAGCTGATGGAGCCTGTCATCCTTGCTGACGGGACCAAGCAATATGACGTCACCATCGCCATCACCTCATGGGAGGTCGAGGCGGGCAAGTTCGTCGAAGCCTGGACCTACAACGGACAGGTCCCCGGCCCGGCTATTCGGCTCGATGACGGTGATCGGGTGTCGGTCACCTTCCGCAACGAGCTCCCGATGGGGACCGACGTTCACTTTCACGGGGTAAGGCTCGAGAACCAGATGGATGGAGTCGCACCGTTGACCCAGCCACTCATCGAGCCGGGCGACAGCTTTACCTATACCTTTGTCGCCGTCGGGCCGGCTGTCTCGATGTATCACGCCCATCACGGCGGTCAGCTTCAAGTTCCCAACGGGCTCTTCGGCACCATCCTCATCGGCGATACCCCGCTTCCACTCGGCCGGACCGTTGGGGGCATCGAGGTGCCGAACGATCTGGTGCCGGTCACCGAGATCCCGATGGTGCTCAACGACGCCGGCGTTATCGGCTTCTCGCTGAACGGCAAGTCCTTTCCCGCCACAGAGCCGCTGGTGGTG
>JANMST010000064.1:0-3061 GCA_031389635.1 Acidimicrobiia bacterium
AGGTGCCTCGGTAGCATGGAGAATAACCCCGACCAGCCGGTATTACGTGCGCACCTCGAGCTGGTCGCGAAAACGTGCATTCGTATCCACGGCGCTCCCGAAACCGGCGTACTGACGCATGGTCCAGGGCTTTCCCCGGTACATCGTGGGATGGGGTCCGCGGGTAAAGGGATACTCGCCCGGCTTACCGATTCGCTCCGGATCGGCCGGTGTGTCGTAGACCGTTTTGATTTCGATACCGCTCGAGGTGCGCACGTAATACCGGCTGGTCGGGGTTATTCTCCATGCTACCGAGGCACCTCACTCGGGTCTCCCAATGGCAAATCGATCACTGATCCATCAAATGGAGGCGCGGGAACGGCGCGGACGCTGGTTCCCGGCATTGGCCGGCCTCCTCTCGATAGCCCTCCTCGGCAGCACCTGGGTGGGTCTTTTCACGTTTCTGGGAGCCAACTCGGCCTACGGGACCGTTGACAAGATCAGAGCCGAATACGTTCCTGACGTCGAGTCGTTGACGCTCTCACTGCCCGACCTGTCGAGGGTGTCGAGGGTCTACGCCAAAAACGGCGAACTTCTGGCCGAACTCCACGACGGCCGCAACTCCGAGCCCGTCCCGATAGAACAGGTTCCCGAACTCGTGATCCTGGCGATGCTGGCCGCCGAGGACAAGGGCTTCTACGAACATCACGGCGTCTCCTTCCCCGCCATCGCCTCGGCTGCGCTCGACAACTTCCGCAGCGGAAGCAACCGCGGCGGTTCAACCATCACCCAACAGATCGTCAAGAACGTCTTCGTCGGTGACGAGGTCACGATCGAGCGCAAGATCAAGGAAGCCTTCATCGCGGCCGAACTCGAGCGCCGCTACACCAAGGACCAGATTCTCGAGTTCTATATGAACTCGGTCTACTTCGGAGCTGGTGCCTACGGCGTCAACACCGCCGCCCAGGAGTTCTACGGCAAGGACATGGACGAGCTGGCGCTGGGGGAAGCCGCGACCATCTCCGTTCTCGTCCGCAACCCGACTTTCTACGATCCTCGCCGACGTCCCGACAATGTGCTCGATCGCCGCAACGACGTGATCGACACGATGCTGGAGGAGGAGTGGATCACGGCCCCTCAGGCCCAGCGAGCCAAGGCCCGCCCTCTCGGTGTCATAGAGCACATCGAGAGTCCGCGCCTTGCCGAGCACATCAACGCCGAAGTGCTCCGCCAGCTTCTTGACCCGGCCAATGAGGAATTCAACTTCCTCGGCACCACTAGAGAGGAGAGAACCGTCTCCGTCTTCGGCTGCCCGGCCGACGACACAACCTGCACCGGTGGAGGCGGCCTCATCATCCAGACCACCATCGACCTGAGGCTTCAGGAAGCCGCCAACGAGTTGTTGCTCCGATGGTTGCCGTTCTATCCCTACGACGAGAATCTCAATCTCTGCACACGGATTTTCCCGACCACACCCATCGAGCAGTTGACGACCTACGCCGAAGCCAATTCATGCGCACCAACCGGTGCCCTGACGATGGTCGACAACAACACCGGCGAGGTGGTCGTGATGGCTTCGGGGCTGCCCTATGAGCGGGAGCAATTCGACCTGGCGGTTCAGGGGCGACGCAACCCCGGATCGGCCTTCAAGCCCTTCGGCCTGGTCGCCGCCTTGGAAAACGGCCTCACGCTCGGGAACACCTTCAGCGGGGCGAGCCCGATGATCCTCACCTGTCCCTCGACCTGCTCAGACGATGGCAACACCTGGACTGTCTCCAACGCCGGTTCGTCGGCCGGGCGGGTGACCCTCGAGCAGGCAACGTCGTCTTCGATCAACACTGTTTATGCACAACTCTCGCTGCGGGTCGGGCCGGAAAAGATCGTCGAGGTCGCCCACCGGATGGGAATCAACTCCGCGCTGCCGGCGGTTCCTTCGGTCGTCCTCGGAACCGGGGCGGTTTCCACCCTCGAGATGGCATCGGCGTATTCATCGTTTGCAACCAACGGTGTGTGGGCGGCACCACATGTCATCAGCCGGATCCTCGATGAAAACGGTGCGGTTCTGTACGAGCATCAAATCGAGCACGAGCAGGTGATCCTCCCGGCCATCGCCGCCGCGGTCCGGCGTCCCCTGACGGTGGTTCCGACCGCCCAGGGAACGGCCGAGCGAGCCAACATCGGACGTCCCCAGGGCGGAAAGACCGGAACCCATCAGGAATACCGCGATGCCTGGTTCGTAGGTTTCGTGCCGCAGTACTCCACTGCGGTCTGGGTCGGTTACGAACGGGATCAAATCCCGCTGCGGAACGTGACGATCAACGGCAGCCGCTACGACCGTGTGTTCGGTGGCTCGGTCCCAGCGCCGATCTGGGCCGAGTTCATGAGAATCGTCCTCGAGGGAGTCGAGCCGCTCGAGTTCCCGCAGGTGACCGAAGAGGAACTCGAGCCCTACGTCGTGCCACCGACCACAGTCGTGCCCTATTTGATCGGAGTGGCGGAAGCCGACGCCATATTCCAGGCGACCGAAGCCAAGCTGACCCCCCGCATCCAACCTATACCTTCCTCGCAACCGACCGGAACCGTTGTTTTCCAGTCCAAAAGAGGTGGAGCAACCGTGGAAGTGGGGTTGCCGATCACCCTGTACATATCCACCGGCCAACAGCCGGTTGGGGCCATGCCGGCGGTCGCCGGGCTCACGTTGCGTGATGCGTACAACACGATCAACAGGTTCATCTACTCGACTGGCGTGTGGCTCGACGTCTATGTGACCTATGTGCCCGTGACGGATGAATCGCAGAGGGAGATTGTCTTCAGCCAGACCCCGGCCCCGGGCCAGGCGATGAATTACAAGGACCCGGTCAACCTGGTCGTAGGAGAACCGTTGCCGGTGGCGCCGCCCCCAAGCGGGTAGCAGGTGCCCGGTTCGAGGTTCGAGGTCTGAAGGCGGTTAGTAGTGATACGGCCCGGTTCTCTGCCGAAGCCGGATAAGTTGTCTCTTCGTTGAATTGCCGAGCGCCAGAAGTTCTTCGGCTTCCTGAACTGTCAACAATTCGAGCCGTCGAGCCACATAAACCTGACTCAG
>JANMST010000289.1:0-3261 GCA_031389635.1 Acidimicrobiia bacterium
ACGGCCCCCTTGAAGCCCTTTAACAACCCCCCTGTTGGGGCGTTCCCGTCATGTCTCCGTCGCTGAAGAGCGACGGCCCCATTGAAGCGGCAACAAACTGAATCGTGCCGAACGGCTTACAGCAAGTCTCCGTCGCTGAAGAGCGACGGCCCCATTGAAGCACTTAATGGATTAGGCTGAGGTAGTCCGCGCGGAGTGTCTCCGACGATGGTGGGCGAGGGGGGTGCGAGAGCCACAGCGGCAACCGAACCGTCTGAACCGGCCGCGCTCGTCTCGGCTCCAGGACCCCAAACCTCAAACCTCAAACCATCTGAACCGGCCGCGCTCGTCTCGACCAAACCTCAAACAACCCTCGAACTTCAAACCACCCCAGAACCTCAAACCTCCGCCCCGATCTCCGCCGACCGCCTCAACGAAATCTGGCCCGCCCTCTTCGGAGGCCTCCGCCAGGTGCTCGGTGCCCGCCGATGGGCCTTGTTTCGCGAAGCGACCCCGGGCGGTATCGAAGGCAATTCTCTGATCCTTCACGTCGCTCAGGACTTCCACCTCGAAGGACTC
This sequence comes from Acidimicrobiia bacterium, assembly GCA_031389635.1. Lineage (GTDB taxonomy): Bacteria > Actinomycetota > Acidimicrobiia > Spongiisociales > ZC4RG35 > DATEEG01. The sequence continues at coordinate 559 of JANMST010000289.1, forward strand.
CAGCGCGATGCTGCCACCACCGCCCTCGTCGCCACACATGCTTCCGACCTTCTCGGTCAACCCATCGGTGTCGAGTTCCGGAAGTCCGGTGTTGTCTCGGCACCGGGAGAAGACGCTCTCTCTCGCATCGAGCTGGACAAGGACCGACTCTCCGAAGCACCGGCCGACGCCGGCGACCCCACCGCACTTCTCGAGAGGGAGCTCGGTGCGACCTTCGTCGAAGAGATAGTCGCAGAGCGCGACTGAACTACCCTCCTGATCCTCTATGAACCCACCTCCCGACATGAGCCAGTTGCTTCGTCAGGCCCAGCAAATGCAGGAGCAGATGCTGGCGGCGCAGGAAGAGCTCGCGGCCCGCACCTACGAAGGGCGCTCCGGCGGAGGGGCCGTGAAGGTGGTAGTTACCGGCGGTGGGCGGATCGACTCGATCCACATCGACTCAGCCGTCATTGATCCAACCGATCCGGAGATGCTGGGCGACTTGATCGTTGTCGCGGCCAACCAGGCGCTGGAGGCAGCGTCCTCTGATGCCAGCAAAGCGATGGGCGGCCTGACCGGCGGGCTCGACCTCAGCGGCCTCCTCGGCTGACGTTGATGTTCGACGGTCCTCTTCAACGTCTCATCGACGAACTGGCGCGTCTTCCTGGCATTGGGAAGAAGAGCGCCCAACGAATGGCCTTTCATCTGCTGTCGGTTGAAGAGGCCGATGCACTCCGTCTCGCGCAATCGATCACCGACTTACGAGAGCAACTGGGCATCTGTAAGCGGTGTTTCAACGTGACGAGCTCCGAGGAGTGCTCGATATGCCGCGACGCGAAACGAGACGGATCCATCGTTTGCGTCGTCGAGAGAGCCCAGGACATCGCGGTCATCGAGCGCACTCAAGAGTTCAGGGGTCGATATCACGTGCTCGGTGGATCGATCTCGCCGATTGGTGGCGTGGGCCCAGGCCAACTCCGAATCTCGGAGCTCGGTGATCGCATCCCTGCTGAGGGAATCACTGAGTTGATTGTGGCCACCAACCCGACGGTCGAAGGGGACGTCACTGCCATGTATCTAGCGCGTGAGCTGAAGCCGACCGGTGTACGGATCACCAGACTGGCGATGGGCCTGCCGGTCGGTGGTGACCTCGATTACGCCGACGAATTGACTCTAGGTCGGGCCCTCACCGGCCGGATGGAGATGCAGTAGCTTCCGTCGGAAAGCACGCCTACCCCATTGTTTTTGCCCTCACATCGATCAGCTCTTGCCATCCCGGACCAGCGCGTTATGGTTCATCACTCATACACGGGAGCCTGACTTGGACGGCCTTCCAAGGCTGCAAAACGATATTTGGACGAAGATTCTCTTCGTCGTTTTGTGCGTCCTCGCCTTTCTCTCTCTGGCTGCGATCTTCGCCCAACCCGCTGGAGCGGATCTAATCGACGCAGCCGGCGCAGTCGTCGATCAAGCTGCCAATGTCATCGAGACCACCACCACAACCACGACGGACAACGGTGTTCCCGGCGGCGAGGCGGATGCCACAGCACCACTCGACGAGATCGCTGACGAAGTCATCCCCCCGGTCGTAGAGGAAGTGGTCGCAGTCGCAGAAGACGTGCCGACCGTCGCTGAGGATGCGTTCGAAATGAACACCCCTCCACCGGGACCCGACGACATCCCGTCGGTGGTCGACGACGTTGCGTCGGTCGCGGAGGATCTGATCGCGGTCGTCGATGATGTCGCACCGGTTGCTGATGACTCGTTAGTCGCTGCCGATGACGTCCTTGCGATTGTGGAGGTCGTTGAGGTTCTGCCTGTTGTCGCGGACGTCGTAACCGTGGTTCCATCGCAGGTGGTGGATGTAGTCCGAGTGCTTCCCCTCTTCGTGCCCGACGCAGTGGCGAGTCTTGGGCCGATCGAGGTTCCGACCGATCCGGTGATACCAGCAACCAGCAACACGCGCGGGGCTCCTATCGCTTCGGATCCAACGAAAGACAAATCACATCAGTCAAGCGGTCTGTTCACCAAGGAGCTGGTGGCTGAGATGGCACTGTTCCACCTTGCTGACTTGACAGAAGGCTCGACTCCCAGCCGTTCGAACTCGTCCCTGGATTCAGATCGGGAGACGCCCGCCCTTGCCGCCTACGTTCCAATTTCAGGGACCATGCCCGCGGTTGGGGGCGCCGGAGGCTCCGCGTCGAGCGGCTCGAGCCACTCTGGGAGCAGCTTCTTTGGTGGCGTCGATGTCTTTGGTCTCTTTGCGGCCCTGGCCGCTTTGCTTGCCCTGTGTCTGGTTGGTTGGGTTCGCGACCAATCCCGGTCCGGGCGATCGATCTTCCCCAGCCACGAGGGCCGCCCCGGATAGCCCCTCCCGGTTCGTTTCTCGAATGATGAGCGTTCCGCTCTCATTCGCAGGTTCACGAGCTAGGAGCTTCAGTTGCATCCGTTCGAGTTTGGTTCTTCGATTCCTGATCGTGTTGGCGCCGAAGGTGGGGATAGGCGTCACCTCCATAACAGCCCATTGAGCCGGGTTGCACCGCGGGCTGAATCGGTCATCGACCATGCCGTTGATTGCCGTCGATCGACGTCAATGGTGCAAGCCGCGGCTTGCCCTAGCTCGTTCGAGTTCTCAGGTCGGCGGGAGCCGAAGCCGGGAGTGGGCGCAGGTCCAACCGGTTTTCGGGGAGTGGGGGGCCGAAGGGGGGGTTGGGGGGTGGGTGG
>JANMST010000085.1:0-15508 GCA_031389635.1 Acidimicrobiia bacterium
TCTGGTAGGTCCCTGCCGGCGGGGCTTCAAAAGTCAAAGTCGCGGTGTCTCCCGTCTCCACCTCTTCCTCGACATAGACGAAATCAGCCAGGAGCTCTTCCTCGGTGTCGGGAAGGTCGTCTTCGCTAGTGATCGTCACCCCTTCTTGCAGGAGGACCCACTCGTGAGTGACGGTTCCCTCGTTGGTTACCGCGATGGTTATCTGTTCCCCGGCTGGAACAGTCCACGTGCTCGGTGTGAACTGGAATTCCTGCACGGTCGCCGTCAACTCGGTTGAAGCCTCGTTTCCGCCGCTACAAGCGACGAGTGCCAAGGCGACGATTGCCAGCATGACCCACCCAGGCCTGGTCCGTAGAACCATTTTGACCTCCAAGTCGTACCACCTGTTTGGGACACTACTCCTCAGGAGCGATCGGAGTCGGGTCCCCATGGCAAGCCGGATTTGGCTGTCCGATTCAGTCTGCCGACAAGGGGAGTTGGCGCCGCTGCGGACAACGCTGAAGTCGGATTGCGGGTCCTTCCCGGGCCGTCTGGTGTTTCAACCTGTGGTGATGCCTGCACAACAACTGGAGATTCGAGAGCTTGGTTTCGCCGCCGTGGATCCAATCGATTTTGTGGTCGACGTCGCACCAGCGGGCGGTGCGGAAGCAGCCCGGGTACTGGCAGTGCCTGTCCCGGGCGATCACTGCCCTCCGCAAGGCCGCCGGTATCACTCTCGACTTGCGACCGATATCGAGCGGTTCTGAGTTCGGTCCCATGACTAGACGCGAGATCGAGCAGTCACAGGACAAATAGTCGAGATCACCGCGGGACAAGACGGTGCCGTCGACTGTTTCGCCGTGCCCCTGACTTGGGCCGTGGCCGTGGCCGGTGAGCTGGTCGAGACTCACCATCACCAAAAAGTGCGGTTTCTCACCACCCTTTTCCGGCAGGCGACCTTCATCAAGCGCCAACCGAGCGATATCGACAAGGGCATCGGCCCGTCGTTGGGCCGGTGTGCGGTCGTCGTCATCGGCGGGAGGTGCCGTAGCGCCGTCCAAGGCTGCCCTCACGATCTCGAACGACAATGGATCGAGCCAGCCATCAAGACGGCCCATGCCTTCAAAGGTCTTGGAGAGATGGATGCGACGCATGTCTCAGAGATCGGCCGCATCCTTCTCGAACGCAGCCTCGTTGACTGCTTGTCGCCAGGTAGGTAATCGCCCGGCCGGTGTCTTGCACTCCGAGCGGTTCGACGGCTTCGATCAAACCGTGCTCGTGTTCCGAGAAGATCTCGGGGTTGGTGTCGTGAGCAACGATCAAATGCCGAACCTGGTCGGCGGACAACCTCTGGTCGCTCCAGGCGCGCGCAGTCTCCACCATTTGAGACATCGACTTCGCCTGGGCAACCAGCCGCGTAGCCCGTCCGGGAGCCATCTTGCAGCGGTGGATCAAGAAGGCCGTGGCAGATGGGTAGCCATCGCCGGCGAAGCCCCTTTGTCGATTGAACCGATCGAGGCGGCGGGCCCGCTGCAACTCCAACTGATCGATAACAGCGTCGAGATCGACCAGTTGGTCGGCCAGTTCGTCATCCGACAGGGTCGCGAGATCCTCGATGGCCCATTCATCCATTGCCGATTTGAGAAGACCCACCCCAACCCCCGACTCGAACGTATGTTCTGAGACAATTCCTAGGGGGTCGTAGACAGATTCTTCGATCAAATTCGGTAGCGTTTCCCGCCGTGGAACGCAGGTTTCTGATCGCTCGCAACCCGGATCCGGATTCGAGTCTGCCGTTTCTGCTGCGGCTCCCTGTTCAGCCGGCCGGGTTGGTGTTGAGGGCCCGCGACACGTGGCCGCGAACGGCCAAGATCTACTGTTATCGGGGCGGGGATTCCTGGTCAGATGGGCTCGAGATCGTCCAGGAGGTGGACGTGAAGAGTTGCATCCGGCGGGGGGTGGCAATCGATCTCGTTCTCACGCGTGGGAAGGAGAATCGAAGCCAGTTCATCTTCACCCGCCTCAAAGGGGGCCGGGAGGCAATCTTCTGGCAGACCGCCCGGACCGCTCAGGAGTCACGACCGGGAGTTCGCATCCCCGGACGACGAGCATCGTTGCTTGCGGAGCTTGAGATCACGATCGACACCCGGGAGCGGTATCCGTACCAATTCTCCAAGCAGCAGACCAAGACAAGAAGAGAGGCCCTCCCGGTCGGTGACTACGGGGTGGTTCACGAGGGCCAAGTGGTGGCGCTGGTCGAACGAAAAAGCCTCCAGGATCTAGCCAAGGGGCTATCCGATGGAGGCCTGGCGTTTCAACTTGCTGACCTAGCGACCTATCCCCGAGCGGCGTTGGTGGTCGAGGACAAGTACTCGGCGATTTTCAAGCACAAGTTCGTTCCCGGCGGGACCCTGGCGGATCTGCTGGCCCGGGTCCAGGTGAGGTATCCGTCGGTGCCGATCGTCTTCTGCGAGACCAGGCCACTCGCAGAGGAGTGGACCTTCCGATTCCTGGGTGCAGCCCTGGCCGGTTTCATCGAGCAACCGGAGGACCCAAGCGAGCCCCGGATCTGGATCGACTAGACGGAATCCGTCAGCCTTCGATGCCATTCGTCCGGCTCACACGTCCGCCCGTCTCGCCAGACATCGTGGTGACAGGTCCTACACCGGAACGAAGGGTCGTCGGCTGAGACGACGCAGCCTCCGAGTTCCAATGTGCCCCGAAGGGAAAGCTGCATCGTGAGATCGCTCGGATATCCGTAGACGATCGGAACCAGCTGCTGCTCCCCACAGTTCGGGCAGTTGCTCGACTTGTTCACCCGGGTTACGACAGTCTGTTTGGCCATATGCGGGAAGGTACCCCCTGGCTGTGACAGATTCACCCGGTAGCCTCCGGTCACACCGATGAGTCCAAGCCAGTACACGCCGGCCGAGGGCAAGGCACGGGACGAGATAGACCAAAGACTCACAGCCGCCGGTTGGGTTGTGCAGACCCGTCCCAAGATGAACCTTTACGAAGGATCGGGCCAGGCCGTTACGAGGGCCCAGACGGTACGGCGGCCCCTAAAGGAGTGGACCAAAACCACCGTTGGCCAAATCGCGGGCGTAGGAAGCGGCGCCACGCCAAACCGAGGAAATCCACGCTTCTGGGCAGGAGGGACGATTCCATGGGTGACAAGCGGGCAACTCAACGGGCCTGTGGTACGGCGCGGCGGAGTACATCACCGAGGCTGCTCTGAACGAGACGAGTGTCAAGATGTGGCCGGCTGGGACCCTGCTTGTGGCGATGTATGGCGAAGGCAAGACACGGGGCAAATCCTCTGAGTTGTCGTTTCCGTCGACAACGAATCAAGCTTGCGCCGCCATCGTGCTGAACAGCGATCACAAGCACTTCCGCCATTACTTGAAGTTGGTTTTCGATGCGAACTATGAAGCGAACCGTCGGTTGGCTTCCGGGGGTGTTCAACCCAACCTGAGTCTGGGCTTGATCAAGTCCATGGCGTTGCGCCTGCCTCCTCCGTCGGAAGTCGATGTCATCGTCGCCGAAGTTGAGCGTCAGTTCCCCATCATCGGTGCCATCGCTAAGACCATCGACACCGGTCTCGCTCGGGCCAACACCCTTCGGCAATCGGTACTTAGCCAGGCGTTCTCCGGCAAACTCACCGGCGTCGCCTAGACCAAACCCTTCTTTGGTGCGTGGGCGTCGGTCTGAATCTTCTCTGGCGCGTGGGCTTCGTATACGTTGCTGTCGTGCCGAAGAAGGTGTTGGGCGGCGCTCACCGCCAAAGAAGGAGCCGTAGCCTGTCGGGCGAGCCAATTGGTTTGACCCTACGTCACTCCCAGGCTGACAGTTTTTCTGCTTCGAGGATCTGGATTGCAGACTCGATGACCTTTGTCGCGAAGGCGATCATCTCGTCTGCGTCTGCTTGAGTCGCAGTCGGAGACTGGGGTGACGGATACTCCTGTTGGTGGCGTCGGCGTCGCATTTGATTGAAGCCAGTGAACGATCCAGCGAACTGGGCATTGACGGCGACCTGCACAGCAACATGGCCGCCGGAGGCCGTCGGCCTCAATCCTTGGACGGCTAGGAGACTGGTGGCTGCCTTCCGAGCAGCGTCGTAAGCGAGCTGACGGTCCCACCCGGGTCCTTGTCTCGGATGGTGATTGCGGAATCGAGGTTGGATCTAGCGTCCTCCAAGAGACGATTGCCAAGATCTTGCGAAGGGGCGACGCGGTCGAGTTCCCGCTGATCCAAGAGTCTGTTGATCACATCGGCGCCCCGTTTCCACGCGCTCAACGCGAGTCCTCAAGCGCAATCAGAGCGACTAGATCCCTGGATCGCACTGTCGCAATGAAGGGGTCGTCGTGGTCATCCCATTCCTTCCGCGTGCGGAACGTCACCTGGATGGGACGGCGAAGCTCCTGTTCCAGTGGTTCGATGGCGTCGTACAGGTCTGTCCGCTTGGGGTTGCCGATGACCAGGACATCGATGTCGTTGGGAGGTGGTCCTGGGGTTCCCCGGTAACGCTGGGCCCATGATCCGATGAGGTAGAGCTCTTCGACACCCTTGATTCCGGCAAGTGCGTCGGCGATTCGTTGCTTGGGTCCGAATCCGAGAAGGAGGAGTCGGGAAAGCGGCTCGAAGTACTCGCTGCTGGTATTGGCCGACACCAGCTTCGTTCGGCCCACCTCGCGCACTTTTACCAGTCCCGCCTGCGCGGCCCGTTCGACCTCACGTCCGATAGTTGCCGGCGAGGTATTGAGCAGCTCGGCAAGATGGGTCAGCGACCAATCGGAGTCTGGGTCACCAAGGATGGTGGAAAGCAGTTCGGCTTGGGTAGCACTGCGGAGGATTGGGATGAGGGGAGGAGCGAGAGTTCGCATGTCGAGTGTACTATATCGTATGTTGAAAGATATCGATCAATATACGCAAGTATTTGGAATCGGAAGTGTTGCTGGGCCGCCGATCGACACGGCTTGGCCGCAATCCGTTCTCGCTAGCCAATCAGGTTGGGATCGGGCGTCGGTCCGTGACCGATCAGGGTGGGAGGCCGCTGGTGGTGTAGGTGTGGCCGAGGCGGCTGGTCCAGAGGTAGTCGCCGTTGGGTAGTTGCTGGTAGGTCCATCCGCAGCGGTGTTTGGTGTTGTGGTTGTGGCGGCAGAGGGGAGCCAGGTTCTTGACTTTGGTGGGTCCACCATGAGCCCATGGTCGGCCGTGGTCGAGGTCACAGTCGACAGCGGGCATCCGACAACCCGGAAAAACGCAGGTGCGCAGGCGAGCCTCGACGTGGCGGCGTTGCCGTGAGGTGGGCCGGCGGCGGGCAATGCCGTTGTCGACGACCAGACCGGTCTCGGGATGGGTCAAAGTCCACCGCCGTTCCGCTTCGGGCTGGTTTTCTGCGACTTGGCGGGCGATGTCGGCGATGACCGGTCCAAATCCGGCCAACTCTCCCGGATTCTCCGACAACCGGGCCAAAGTGGTGAGGTCTACCTGGATATCGACCGTTCCCCGCCGTCCGCCGCTGCGGGCGAAGTGTTTGCCGTCTAGGAGGTCTAAGAAGACGTCGGCTCGGATCTGGTCCAATGTCCGGGTCTCATCTGCGGTTTTGAGTCCTCGGGCCAGGTCGGTGATCCGGCGCATCGCTCCTGCCACCCGATCCGGTGGCAGATCCAACCCGAATAGGTGGGCGGTGCCCTCGACCGAAGGTTCGTCCTCGATCCGCCGACGATCTACTGCTTCCTGGTAGCGGGTAGCGGCGTCGTCGGGATCGTTCTGGACGCAAATCTTTCGGATCAGGGCACCCAGCTGGCCCGCGGTCATTCGGGTAGCGGCTTCGAGGATCCGACCCACCACTTCCCGGGCCGCCTCTTCTGACAGGTGGGAGGTTCCGGTGACGATTACCCGGGCCCGACGCAGATCGATCCGACCCGCCGCCAACGCTTCCCACACTTCGGGAAGACGTGCTTTCAGGTCGATAGCCAACGCCAGGTCGGAATCGGCTGCGCGGCGGGTCAGCCTCAACGCCGCTCCGATCTCAGCCGCTGCCGCCTCATAGGCGATCTCAGGATCATCCTCCAACTGATTCATCAGGCCGGAGATCGAAGCCATCGTCTCGAAGACCCGGGCTTGGAAGAATGAAACCATCCGCTGATACGACTGCAACACCCGCACCTGGTCAAAATCAGACAGGCTCTCACCTTCCAACGACCACAGGAAGGCGGCCAACACGGGGCTCGGTTCCATTTCTTCCAACTTTACCGGCAACACCCCTGACCCTTTCCCGATATCGAACACCTGTTCGATATGGTACAAGCCACCACCGACAGAAAACACCCCCCTGAGCCCTGATTGGACAAGAATTCTCCAAGAGATCGACAGCAGAGGGAGCGGGTCACTTCGACAACGTATCCTCAGAGAGTGGCGGGTTCCAGATCATCGTGAGTGACCCCCAAACACTGGTTCGCAAGCTTTGGTCGTACTGCGATGTCCTTCGTGACGATGGGCTCTCGTACGGCGACTATGTCGAGCAGCTCACCTATCTCCTCTTCCTCAGGATGGCCGATGAGCAGACACAAGCCACCCTTCAGCCGCGAGCCGATCATTCCGGCCGGCCTTGACTGGCCCTCGCTCAAGGCGAAAGACGGCGACGAACTTGAGGTCCACTATCGCCACCTCCTCACCGAGCTCGGCAAAGAGGCCGGAATGCTGGGGGTGATCTTCCGCAAGGCCCAGAACCGGATTCAGGATCCGGCCAAGCTGCGCCGGCTGATCGTCGACCTGATGGATCAGGAAGACTGGATGATCCTCGACGCTGACGTCAAGGGAGATCTCTACGAAGGCTTGTTGGAGAAGAACGCCGCCGATCTCAAGTCAGGTGCCGGCCAATACTTCACTCCGCGACCGCTGATCAAGGCCATCGTTGAAGTGATGCGGCCCCGTCCTGGCGACACGATCAACGATCCGGCCTGCGGCACCGGTGGGTTCCTGATCGCCGCCCATGAGCGGATCTCGGACCTCGACCTCGACCCGGACCAGAAGAAGCACCTTCGCGAAGGTGCAGTCAGTGGCAACGAGATCGTCGACAACACCGCTCGCCTAGCGGTGATGAACATGCTCCTGCACGGAATCGGACGCCCCAACGGTGACAGCCCGATCAAGGTCCAGGACTCCTTGGCGACTTCGCCTACTGAGCACTACTCGATGGTCCTTACCAATCCCCCCTTCGGGAAGAAGTCTTCGATCACGATCGTGATCGACGGCGAGGCGAGCAGAGAATCCCTGCAGGTGGTGCGAGACGACTTCTGGGCAACCACGTCGAACAAGCAGCTCAATTTCGTCCAGCATGTGAGGACCCTGCTGCAAACCAACGGTCGGGCGGCGGTGGTGGTGCCCGACAACGTCCTCTTCGAGGGCGGAGCGGGGGAGACGGTTCGCCGCAAGCTCCTCCAGGAGTACGACGTTCACACCCTTCTGCGTCTTCCGACCGGCGTCTTCTACGCCCAGGGGGTCAAGGCCAATGTGCTCTTCTTCGACCGGAAGCCGGGGCGTGAGCAGCCGTGGACGCAGGACCTCTGGATCTACGACCTTCGGACCAACCAACACTTCACCCTCAAGCAGAACCCGTTGAGCTACGAGGCTCTCAAGGACTTCATCAGTTGCTATAACCCGGATAACCGACACGAGCGAAAGGAATCGGGCCAGTTCCACAAATTCACTCTCGACGAGTTGCTGGCAAGGGACAAAGCCAGCCTCGACATCTTCTGGCTTCGTGACGAGTCTTTGGAGGACGCCGACAACCTCCCTGAACCGGCCGTCATCGCGGCCGAGATCGCTGAAGCCCTGGAGGCTGCCCTGGCCCAATTCGCCGAGATCGCGGCCACCTTGTCGGCGGAACCCAATGAAACGTGATGGTAGGACTAGTCAGGATGGGTCCATCGACCCCTCCAATGGTCCAAAATCGTTGGAGACGGGTCCTACTCTCATGAGTGGGGCCGGGAAGACTTCCTTTCCCGCGAGCCTTTCCTTGGACAGTTTGGTTCATGGGGATCCGGCCCCGCACTTTTCAACCTTCCCTCCGCGTTGTGGCAACAAGAGGGAACCCCCCAAGTCTCTGGTGATAGCCTCGGGCCGATGAGTGATCGCCCTGCAATCGGGGTAAGGGGACTGATCGCGATCGGCGTAGCGGTCGCCCTCAACATCGGACTATTTCTCGGCTTCGACGCACTCGGCGTCGGTTTGAGGGTCCCGGCCGATATCGGCAGCACCGAGATGACACACATGGCCCTGCCTACGGTGTTGTTGTTCACGTTCGTCCCGACGGCGGTCGCAGTCTTGATGGCCATGATTCTCAACAGGGTGACGGGCAAGGCCCGAACTGTCTTCAGCAGCGTGGTGGTTCTGCTGGCGTTTCTCAGCCTGCTCATGCTGCTGACGCTCGACAGCCCGACCGTCGATCGGGTGTTCCAGGGAACCTTGCACCTGGTACCGGCCGCCGCCCTGGTTGCGTTGGTCAGCCCGACCTTGCGCTCTGAATAGACGTTCCGTCGACCTCGCTGGTCGCCTCATCGCCGTAACGATGTGGGAACGGGCCTCTAATAGCTTGCCCTTGGAGGTGGTTTCGATGGAACTGCAAACGCGCCGGCCGCCCGTGATCAGGTGGGACGGCTTGGTTTTCTTCTCCGGTTTCGCCGCCCTTGTCGTCCTGACGATGGTGGCACTGCTTAGCGGTGATCTTGAGGCTGGCGCCGTTGCTCTCGGCTTCGGGCTGTCGCTGGCGTTGCTTCGCTTCCGGGAAGGTCTGCTGGGGAGGTTGGGCATCGGATTGCTTTCGGCCGTCACCCTGTTCTTCATGTTGACCGCCGCTGTCACCAATGTCGCGTCGGGATCACCCGCTGGAGCGGTGCTTCTCTCGGGCGGATTGGCAGCGATCGCCTTGAGCGGCCTCGTCTCTGCGGCGATGTCGACGTGGCGCCGGCAAAACGTCGACGCCGGGCGCTCCCCGCTGTACCTGGTGGGAGCATCGCTCCTTCTCTTCGTAGGTATGTGGGGATGGTCGCTTACATCGACCGGCGCGGCTGGCCCAGCGGCCGACGCAGCTCTGGTGGCCGAGAACGTAGCCTTTTCGGAATCCGGCTTATCGGTCGCGGCAGGTCAGGTCACCGTGTCGCTGGCCAACCAGGATCTGTTCTGGCACACGTTCACGATCGAGAGTCTGGGCATCGACCTCCCGGTTCCGGTAGGGGCGACCCGGTCGGTGACCTTCGACGTCGAAGCGGGCACATACGAGTTCAAGTGTCGAATCCCCGGCCATCCGGAGGCCGGGATGACCGGGACGCTGATCGTCAACCGCTGAAATTGTCCTCATGGGTGCGTGACCTTCGGCCGGTCCGTGGTATCAACCTGGGGTTGGAACCGAACGCAGTCGAAGTCGTGTTGCTGATCATGCTCGACCTTATGGAGGAGGGCTTCATCAGGCCGGGCCGGGCCACGCGGAGCCTGGTCCTTCAGCGACTTCATCAGGAGTGGTCGTTCGGTCAAGGAGAGGGAAGGGACGCATGGGAGGACGCGTTCGACTCCGGGTTGATCATGGAGGTCGGTCACAGCCGCCGTTCGACCCTGACCGGTGAGGGCGAAGGCGCAGCCATCCGTCTGCGGAACTCTGTCGAGCGGGAACCTGCCAAGTAGGTCCAAGGCATTTTTCGTCGCCGCCGGGTCGTAACCTTTCCCTGTGACCCCCCACCCGGCCACCGGCCCGCAATCGGCCACCGGCCAGCAATCGGCCCGTCTCAAGGTTGTCCTCCTGATGCTGATCGGCTTCATGGCGGTCGAACTCGTCGCGGGCATCGTCACCGGATCTCTGGCCCTGATTTCGGACGCCGCCCACATGGGGACCGACGCTCTCGGGGTCGGGATGGCTCTTGCTGCCGTGGTGGCGGCCCGTGGTGGGGCGACCGGATCGCGGACCTACGGCCTCTATCGCCTCGAAATACTGGCCGCCCTCGCCAACACCGTATTGCTCTTCGGGGTGGCAGGTTTCGTGTTGTGGGAAGCGATCCGACGCTGGAGTGATCCGAGCGAGGTGACGACCGGGCTCATGCTGGTTGTGGCGGTGGTCGGTCTCCTGATCAACCTGGTCGGATATCGAATGCTCAAGGTACAACACGATTCTCTGAACATGTCCGGTGCCCGCCTTGAACTCCTGGCCGACTTGCTCGGCTCGATCGGCGTCATCGCCGCTGCCCTGGTCGTCCGGTTCACCGGATGGCTCCAGGCCGACTCCTTGATCGCTATCGCTCTTGGAATCTTTGTCCTGCCACGGGCGTTCAAATTGGGTCGAGAGTCGGTTCGGATCCTGGTACAAGAGGCTCCGGCGCATCTCGACGTGGGGCGGATCAAGTCGAGCCTCGCCTCGATTCCACGTGTGGTCGACATCCACGACCTTCATGTCTGGACGCTGACTTCGGGCATGGACGTTGTTTCGGCCCACCTGATGATCGAGAACGACGCCGACCCTCACTCCGCCCTCGATTCGGCCCGACATCTACTTCAACAGGACTTCAAGATCGAACATGCCACTCTTCAGGTCGAACCCCAATCCCACATCGGCTGCACTGAGTTGAGCTGGTAGTGCTGTCGGGGCTGGTCGAGCAATGGAGGGGATATAGCTTCCCCTCGCGCCGCTGGGTGGTGTCGGGCGGTGCCCGCGCCTTCGCCCTGGCCGGTCTTGCCCGCGAGGCGCCGGTGCTCGCCCTGGTCCCCTCTGAACGCGACGCCGAGGAGCTGGTCGAGGATCTAGCCCTCTTCACCACGACCCACCTTCTCCCGGCCTGGGAGACACTTCCTTTCGAGCATGTCTCTCCCAATGAGGCGACCATGGCGCGCCGGGCCGAGGCCCGCATCCTCCTTCGCAATGCCCGACCCGGGACGGTGGTCGTCGCATCCGTTCGAGCCGCGATGCAACGGTTGAGCCCGTCACCTCCTGATCCGGTGGTTATCAGGAAGGGCGACGAGGTCTCGCTCACCGATCTCTACCAGCAGCTGTCAGACATGGGATATGAGCGAACCGACCGCGTCGAAGCGCGGGGCGAGTTTGCCGTGCGGGGCGGCATTCTCGACCTCTTTCCTGCCCAGGGGGCCGACGCGGTCCGGATCGATCTCTTCGGAGACACGGTCGAAGACCTGCGGCGGTTCTCGGTTTCGAGCCAGCGCTCGACCGATCCGGTCGATGAGGTAGTGGCCTACCCGGCCCGGGAGTTCCGGCCCGACCCCGAAGTTCGCGAGCGTGCCATTGAACTTCTTCGCAAAGAGCCATGGGCGGCTGCCACCTGGGACCGGATGGCGGAAGGACAGATCTTCTCGGGTATGGAGTCATGGCTTCCCTGGCTGGCCGAACCCAGGTCCCTCCTCGACGAAGTGGCGGCCGGCACCACCGTCGTCCTGGTCGATCCGTCCCGGAGCAGGGACCGTGCCCGTGAACTGATCAAAGAAGAAGAGGAGATGGCCGCGGCCCTGGCCTCGACCTGGGGGAGCGGTGCACCGGCGGCGGGCGACCATCCTGCCCTTCATCTCGAATTGGAACTGGACCGCGTCCTGGAGATGCCGCCGATACCGATCTCTCCCGACGATTCCGTTCTCGAGACCACGGGCTTTGACGCCACCCCGGGCGATCCGTCATCCGTCGCCAAGGCCATCGTCCGGTTGCAGCGCCAGGGGACCCACGTCGTGGTGGCGATGGACGGCGCCCCCGCCGCCGATCGGGTGGCCCGCGTGTTCGGGGAAGAAGGGGTTTCGCCAACGGTGATACCGCAAGGGGTTCATCGGGGCTTCGTCGCTCCCGGCCTCAAGCTGGCCGTCCTCGGCGAGCAGGAAATCGCCGGCCGGCGCCGGGCGCATCGGAGTACCAGCCGGAGGCGGGGCGACGTCGGCGTCAACTATTCGGACCTGACCACCGGCGATTATGTCGTCCACTACCGGCACGGGATCGGCCGATTCGAGGGCTTGGTTTCCCGAACCATGGCCGGAGTCGAACGGGACTACCTGATCGTGGCCTATGCCGGAGAGGATCGGCTTTACGTGCCGACCGATCAGTTGGCGGCGGTGAAGAAGTACACGGGTGGCGAGGCGCCCCGGGTCTCGCGCATGGGAGGCAAGGACTGGAACGAGACCAAGGAGCGGGTCCGCAAAGCGGTCGCCGCCGTGGCCGAGCAGGTGGTACGCCTTCACCGGGCCCGTGCCCGGGCGGCCGGCTACTCCTTTGGGCCGGATACACCCTGGCAGCGGGAGTTGGAGGCATCGTTCCCGTACGAAGAGACACCAGATCAACTGGTGGCGATCACCGACGTCAAGGCCGACATGGAAGCCGAGCGACCGATGGACCGGCTGGTGTTTGGCGACGTCGGGTTCGGCAAGACCGAGGTGGCGATTCGGGCTGCTTTCAAGGCGGCCATGGTCGGAAAACAAGTTGCGGTGCTTTGTCCGACCACCCTCCTCGCCCAGCAGCATCACCAGACCTTCACCGACCGCTTCGACCCCTATCCGATCAGGGTGGAGGTCCTGAGCCGTTTCCTTACGGCTCGCCAGCAGCGGGCAGTGATCGCGGGGCTGGCCACCGGCGAGGTCGATGTCGTGATCGGCACCCATCGCTTGCTGTCCGAGGACGTGAGGTGGAAGAACCTCGGCCTCGTCGTCATCGACGAGGAGCAACGCTTCGGGGTCGCCGCCAAAGACCAACTCCGCTGGCTCAAGGTGGGAGTGGACGTTCTCACCCTCACCGCCACGCCGATCCCGAGGACCCTGGAGATGGCGCTGACCGGAATCCGCGAGGTCAGCCACATCCGCACCGCTCCTGAAGATCGGCATCCGATTCTGACCTACGTTGGGCCGCTCGATGAGCAAGCGGTCTCGGCGGCGATCCGGCGGGAACTGCTGCGGGAGGGACAGGTCTTCTACGTCCATAACCGGGTGGCCTCGATCGACACGGCGGTGGCGAGGTTGCGAAATCTGGTTCCCGACGCCCGGTTCGTGGTCGCCCATGGGCAGCAGTCGGAAGGCCAGCTCGAACAGGTGATGCTCGACTTCTGGAACAGGGAGTACGACGTGATGGTCGCCACCACCATCATCGAGTCGGGTCTCGATATTCCCCAGGTCAACACTCTCATCGTCGAACGGTCCGACCTGCTTGGACTGGCCCAGCTCTATCAACTCAGGGGGAGGGTCGGGCGCAGCAGTCAGAGGGCTTACGCATACCTCTTCCATCCCGCCGAGCAGGTCCTGAGCGAAGACGCCCATCGCCGGCTCGAGGCGATCGGCGAGGCGACCGACCTCGGGTCGGGCTTTCACCTGGCGCTCAAGGACCTCGAGATCAGAGGGGCTGGCTCCATCCTGGGAGAGGTCCAGTCGGGTCACATCTCGGCAGTTGGTTTCGACCTCTATGCGGAACTAGTCGCCGAAGCAGTGTCGAAGCTCGAAGGGCACGAGATTCCCCAGCTCGACGTCAAGGAGGTCCGGATCGAGCTACCGGTGGATGCTCATCTCCCGGATGACTACGTGCCCGAACAAGGACTGCGGCTCGAGGCCTACCGGCGTCTGGCAACGGCCACCGCGCCGGCGGAGGTCGACGACGTGGCCGCCGAATGGGCCGACCGCTTCGGCCCACTCCCGCCTGCTGCCACGGCTCTCATCGACATCGCCCGACTTCGGGTCGAGGCCCTGCGGGTTGGGATCAACGAGATCGTGAACCTCCGCAGCGAGGTGAGGCTTGCGCCGGTGGATCTCAGCCAGAGCCAGGAGATTCGACTTCAGCGTCTCGCGCCGAAAGCGATCCTTCGCCCCGAGGAAGGGGTTCTGTTCATACCCGCACCCCGCCTGCTTGTTGCTGGACTTCTAGGTTTTATCAGGGATATGTGGCCGGTCTAGCTACGATTTCCCAACCCAAACCTTGAAGGAATTTCCCTTGTCCAAAACCCTGTTTCGAGCCCGGCCTGCCTTGCTGGCGGCCCTAATCGTTTTGATTGCCGCGTGTGGCGACGGCGCCGGCGGAACGGCAGCCACTGTCAATGGCGTCGACATTTCTGTTTCCGAGGTCGAGGCGATGCGCATCTCCGAGGAAGCGACGATCGACAAGGTCGCCTTCGCCGAGGACCTCACCAACGCCATCATCAATATCGCGGTTGTGACCGCTGCCCGGGACGAGTTCTCGATCGAACCCACCACTGAGGAGATCGCCGTCAAGAAGGAGGAGTTGGCTTCCACCCTCGAAGCCGCCCAGGGCATCTCGATCGAGGACTTCTTCACAACCCAGGGCTTGCCGATCGAGCGCCTCGACGTGATAGCCAATCAGCAGGTCATCAGGGAGCACCTTTTCGTCGAGTTTGAGTCGGAGGCTCTCCCCGCCACCGATGCCGACGCCCAGCTGCTCCTTTCGGCCGACCCCACCGGCCGGATCACCGCCTGCGTTCGTCACATCCTGGTGCCGACCGAGCAGGAGGCAATCGACGCCAGAAGCCGCATCGACGGCGGTGAGGCGTTTGCCGACGTGGCCGCCGAGATAGGGACCGATGGCACAGCAGCATCGGGTGGTGACCTGGGCTGCCAGCCCCTCGGCATGTACGTCGCCGAGTTCGCCAACGCCGCGGCCGCGGCCACCATCGGCGCCGTGAGCGATCCCGTCGAGAGCCAGTTCGGTTGGCATCTCATCCTTGTGGAATCGCGGGAGGAGCCATCGCTTGAATCCCTGCGGGAAGAGATCGACGCCGGCAGGGTCAACCAGCTCATCGACGCCTGGTTGCTGAGCACCGTGACGGATGCGACCGTCGAGGTCGACGACCAGTACGGGGTTTGGGTTACCGAGCCGAACCCGATGGTTCAGGCCTCAGGTACCTGAGATATTGGAAGCTGAGTCGCTTCTGGGCGATCTCACAATCGTCGGACTCGGACCGGGTTCGTTAGCGAGGCTGCCGTCGTCGACTCAGGCGAAGCTCCTCGACCCGGAGACCACCGTGATCGTCAGGACGCTGCAACATCCGGCCGCGGCCGAGCTGGCCGCAGCGCGCCCAGTTGAGACTTGTGACGACCTCTACCAGCACGTCACCTTTGAAGAGGTGTACGACGCGATCGCCGACCGGGTCGTCGAAGCCTCGCAGCGGGGAACGACGATTTACGCGGTGCCCGGCAGCGCCCTCGTGGGGGAACTGGCGGTGGGTCGGATTCGGGCACGGGTCGATGCCGTCGTGCTGGCCGGCGAATCGTTCATCGACGCGGTCCTGGCCGCGGTCGGATACGACCCCCTCGACCGCGGGCTCCGGATCCTCAATGGCCACCGGTTGCCCTACCCGGTGGTAATCGACGGTCCGACTGTCGTTGCCCACCTGGACCTTCCGGTGGTGCTGGCCGATGTCAGCTCCCGGCTCTCCAGAGTGGTAGCCGAGGGGACGATCGCGACCATCGTCATCGATGCCGGCGGGCCTGATGAAGCCGTCGTCGAGGCGCCGATCGATCGGATCGATTCCGGGCTGGCGAGTTTGCGGACCTC
>JANMST010000115.1:0-7291 GCA_031389635.1 Acidimicrobiia bacterium
CCCACTGGCGAACCCACTGGCGAACCCACTGGCGAACCCACTGGCGAACCCACTGGCGAACCCACTGGCGAACCCACTGGCGAACCCACTGGCGAACCCACTGGCGAACCCACTGGCGAACCCACTGGCGAACCCACCAGTTCGGAACCGCCCACCGAGTCGACAAGCCCAGCCCCTGCTGGTGCCAACGAGCGGGCGGTGATTGTCCCCCCGAGCGTGGAGTCCCTGCCCGATGACTTTGGCGATGACTTCGAGGCAGCCATCAACCAAACGGTGATTGAGTTCAAGGAGGGCGACATCGTCGAAGGGACCGTGGTCTCCGTCGATGCCGACGGTGCCATGGTCGACGTGGGATACAAGTCCGAGGGATTGATCCCGACCGAGGAACTCTCGATTCGAGCGAATGTCGACCCCACCACCGTTGTCTCGGTGGGCGAGAAGGTCGAGGCCCTCGTCCTCAACAAAGAGGATGACGAAGGCCGATTGATTCTTTCCAAGAAGCGTGCCCAGTACGAGCGCGCCTGGGGCAGGGTTCAAAAGATCACCGAGCAGGGCGGCACCGTCAAGGGAACCGACATCGAGGTGGTCAAGGGCGGCCTGATCGTCGATATCGGCCTCCGTGGCTTCCTCCCCGCCTCGCTGGTCGATCTCCGCCGTGTGAGGGATCTCGATCCCTTCATCGGCCAGGACATCGAAGCCAAGATCATTGAGCTGGACCGCAACCGCAACAACGTTGTCCTGTCTCGCCGGGCCTATCTAGAAGAGGAACAGGCAGAGCAGCGCGCCGCCTTCCTCGACGACCTCAAAGAGGGTGAGATTCGACCCGGGGTTGTCTCCTCGGTCGTCAACTTCGGCGCTTTCGTCGATCTTGGGGGCATGGACGGCCTGGTCCACGTCTCTGAGATGTCCTGGCAGCACATTTCCCACCCATCTGAGATGGTGAAGGTGGGCGACAAGGTCCAGGTCAAGGTTCTCGAGGTCGACCGCGAACGAGAGCGGATCTCGCTTTCGGTCCGTCAGACCTTGGAAGATCCCTGGGAGGTGTTCTCCCGCTCCGCCAACGTCGGCGACGTCGTCGATGGCCTCGTCACCAAGACGGTTCCTTTCGGTGCCTTTATATCGGTGTCAGAGGGAGTCGAGGGCCTGGTTCACGTTTCCGAGATCGCCATCCACCGGGTCGAATCGCCCGAGTTGGAGCTGTCCATCGGCCAGCAGGTCAAGGTCAAAATCACTGAGAAAGAAGAAGAACGGCGCCGCATCAGCCTGTCGATCAAGCAGGCATTGCCCGAATGGCAGGAGCGCAGCACCCAGCCGGCACCCCAGCCGGGGCCTGCCAAACGGCCTGCCCGCCGAGAATTTGAGCGCGAATTTGGCCCGGCCCCGGCCGAGCCCGAGCCCATCACTGTCGATGCTTCTCTCGAAGCCATTCTCCAGGAGCTCAAGGAGCGGGGAATCGGTCGTCGTTAGCTGGAGACCTTGACCGGACTAGTCACATGTGGGAGCCTTCGAGCGGCTCGGGCCAACGGGGGCCTAAAGGGTGGCGAATTCCGAGTCGAAGAACTAGTGACAACTGACAACTGGTTATTGGCTGCGGCCCTTCTTTTTAGAACGATTCCGAATCGGGGGCTTCCAGCTTTGTCAATAAGGAGCTTTGGATGGGTAGGAGAGCGTTGGTTTTGTTGGTGGCCCTGCTGCTCGCAGGCGTTGCTGCCTTTGCTGTGTTTCAATTCCTCAACGGGATCAGGAACGATGTGGAGGCCAACCGCGAGAAGCAACCGGTATTCCGGGCCACTCAATTCATTGCGGAGGGTTCCGACGGGTCACTGGCCCTTCAATCCTCTTGGTTCGCTCCGGGCGAGGAGAACGTCGAAGATCTCCCCGATGGAGCGATCACCACTGATCAGGAACTCCAGGCAATCGTGAGCGGTCGCCTGGCGGTGGGACCGATCGAGCGCAACCAGATCATCACGCAGAGCCAATGGGCCCAGCTGACCGTCAATCTCAAGCCGCTGTCCGAACTCATCCCGTCCGGCAAGCAAGCGATGACGATCTCGACCGATGCGGTTCGTGGCGTCAACGGTTTTGTCCGTCCGGGTGATCTGATCAACCTGATCATCACTCTGGACATCGAGTTCAACCAGATCCCGGTCGACTCGCCGATATTCGGCGTGCCCACCGACACCACCGGCACCGAAGGCGCAGCCGCAACCGATCAGGCGTCCGAGAGCGTCACCTACACCCGCTACGTCCTCCAGGGCTTGCCGGTGTTGGCTGTCGCCCAGGATGTCCGCTCTGAGGAAGGCGAGGGAACCCCCATCGTCGTCCCCGAAGTGGATCCCACGGGAGCCCCGGTCGCTCCGGAAGAGCAGGTAGTCGAGACCGTCTTCACCCTTGAGGTGACTCCGGAGCAGGCCGAGCGCATCGCCTACTCCTTCGAGAACGGGTCTGTCTGGATGACTCTGGTGCCCGCGGACTTCATCGAGGTAGACACCGACGGTGTCACTATCGAGTCGCTGTTCGCCGGTGACCTGGTCCAGGACATCTTCGGTAACTGATCCAAACAACGAGACTGCGTAGGAATAGATAGTGTCCATAACCGAAAACAACCTGCTGGTAGTTGACGAAGACGCCAGCTTCATCGACGAAGCCAAGAGGCTTTTCGATGGTCGGTTGCCCACCGTCCGGTCAATCACCGAGGCCGTCGCTACCACCGAGGGTGGCGAGCTTCGGATGGTGTTGATCGGGCCCTCGATCTCGAATGAAGAGGGCATCGACGCGGTGCGGACGCTGAGGAACGAAGACCCGTCCCTCATCCTTATCGCAGTAGCCGAGCAGGTGACCTCGGGGTTGTTGAGGGCCGCAATGCGGGCCGGCATCTCCGAGGTCATCGAGGCCCCTCTCACCGAAGAGAAGATTGAAGAGGCGATCAAGCAGTTCGCCAACGATGTCCTCAAGCGCAAAGTGGCGGCCGTGGTGCCGATCGCGACCCACAAGGACGAGGGTCAGATCATCGTCGTGATGAGCGCCAAGGGCGGATCCGGCAAGACCGTGGTCGCCACCAATCTGGGAATTCTGCTCACCCGCTTCGAGGACAAGAAGGTCGCACTGGTTGACGCCGACCTCCAGTTTGGCGACGTCTGCCTCGTCCTCCAACTGGAGCCACGCTTCACCCTCGTGAACGCTGCCCACGAACTGCATCACCTCGATTCCCAATTGCTCGAGTCGTTGCTGACCGACCATCCCAGCGGGCTCAAGGTCATGGCCGCGCCGCTGGAGCCGGCCTTCGCCGATGACATCTCCACCGAAAGCCTGATAACTGTCGTGACCCTCCTCCGCGAGACCTACGACTACGTGATCGTCGACACCGCGTCGATGCTCGACGAACTGCTGCTCTCGCTGCTAGAGAAGGCCGACGTGATCCTCCAGGTCGTCGACATGGACCTTCCATCCGTCAAGAACGCCAAGCTGGCGCTTGAGACCCTGCGCCTTCTCAAGTTCCCGACCAGCAAGGTCAAACTGATTCTCAACCGTTCGAACGCCAAAGCCCGCCTCGATGACAAAGAGATCGAGGGGGCACTCAAAATGAGCATCTCTGCCGCCATTCCGTCCGATGGGGCGGTGGCCGCCTCCATGAACGAAGGTAGACCGGTGGTTGAGTCGGCGCCCAAGTCGCGGGTGGCCAAGGGATTCGAATCCGTAGCCGAGCTGATAGCTGGCCCGGTGCCGGAACCTTCTCAAGGCAGAGGTTTCTTACGCCGAAAGTGAGTTCACTCCCAATGGGCTCGAAAGGGGTATTTACAAAATGTCATCTCTCGCAGATCGGGTAGCAGCCGCTCGTCGGAACGAGCTGTCAACCGTCTCCAGCACACGCAACGAAGCTCTCACCGAGCTGCGAGGCCGCCTGCATTTCAAGGTAGTGGAGGAGCTGGGTCCCACCCTCTATGACAGGCAGATGTCCGACGCCGAGTTGCGTCTCCGGGTCATGGAGATGCTCGAGTGGGCGATCGACCAGGAGCAGGCCGTTCCGCTCACGGTGAGCGATCGCCGTCAGCTTCTCAACGAGATCGCCTCTGATGTCCTCGGATACGGACCGATCGACCCCCTTTTGAACGATCCCGAAGTCACCGAGGTCATGGTCAACGGGCCCTACGACGTCTACGTCGAGCAACGAGGCAAGATCGTCAGGACCGACGTGCGCTTCGTGGACGAAATCCACCTTCGTCGAATCATCGACAAGATCGTGGGCCAGGTTGGCCGACGGGTCGACGAGTCGACTCCGATGGTTGACGCCCGCCTTCCCGACGGTTCCCGTGTGAACGCAGTGGTCCACCCACTTGCGATCGGCGGGCCCTTCCTGACCATCCGTAAGTTCGCGGTCGACCCCTTCACCGAGGCTGACCTGGTCAAGTTCGGTACTTTCAACCAGCGGACCGCTGACTTCCTGCGGGCCTGCGTTCGTGGTCGTCTCAACATCATCGTCTCGGGCGGTACCGGTTCGGGTAAGACCACCACCCTCAACGTCCTCTCGAGCTACCTGCCCGACGACGAGCGCATCGTGACGGTGGAAGACGCCGCCGAGCTTCAGCTCCACCAGGACCATGTCCTTTCTCTGGAAGCCCGACCGGCCAACATCGAAGGCAAGGGAATGGTCGGTATTCGCGACCTGGTTCGTAACTGCCTTCGCATGCGTCCCGACCGGATCGTGGTTGGTGAGTGCCGAGGTGGCGAAGCCCTCGACATGCTCCAGGCCATGAACACCGGACACGACGGCTCGCTGACCACGATTCACTCCAACGCTCCTCGTGACACCTTGTCTCGTATCGAGACCATGGTGTTGATGGCCGGGTTCGACCTGCCGGTCAAGGCAATTCGTGAGCAGGTTGCGTCGGCCGTCGACCTCATCGTTCATGTTTCCCGCCTCAAGGACGGAACCCGCCGGGTGACCCACGTCACCGAAGTCGAGGGGATGGAGGGCGACATAATCACTCTCCAGGACCTCTTTCTGTTCGACTTTGGAGCTGGCATCGACCAGGCCTCCGGAAAATACCTCGGTCGTCTCAAGGCGACCGGGATCCGCCCGACCTTCTCCGAGCACCTTCAGGACATGGGCATCCGCCTCCCGGCCGACCTGTTCGATCCGGAGCCGTTCGCGAAGCGTGCCGATCAGTTCGCTCTGAGATGAATCGGGCTGTTGTGAAGCGGATCGTTCTACTTGTGGCGGTGCTCGCCGTCCTGGTTACACCGTCGCTGGCCCTGGCCCAGACCGAGCCAGCCATGGAGATCGTGGACCTCAACACCGAGCGCTACGACCTCAACGGTTCCACGACCATGGTGGTGGAGTTCCGCAACCTCGACGGTGCCCTCGATCCGACCCAA
This sequence comes from Acidimicrobiia bacterium, assembly GCA_031389635.1. Lineage (GTDB taxonomy): Bacteria > Actinomycetota > Acidimicrobiia > Spongiisociales > ZC4RG35 > DATEEG01. The sequence goes on from JANMST010000115.1 coordinate 5,377, forward strand.
CTAGTAGTGACGGCCAACGGGCAGCCGGTTCAACTGCTCGGGGTTGACCCGTTGGGCCAGACCCAGGAACCGGTCGGGATCGTCCTTGTCATCGACGTTTCGGGTTCGATGGAAGGGGCTCCGATGGAGGCGGCCAAGGCTGCCGCCGCCAACTTCGTTTCCCAGAAGCGCCCGGGTGACTTCATCGCGCTCGTGACCTTCGGCGACACAGTGCAGACGGTCTCCGGATTCACGACCAACATCGAGGCCCTCAATGCTCGTATCGGCGAGCTCGAGGCCGCCGGCGAGACTGCTTTCAACGACGGGGTCATCCAGGGGATCAACCTGTTCGAGCAGAGCAACGCCTCGGCTCTCCGCCGCAACATCATCGTGCTCTCTGACGGCACGGACACCGCCAGCGTTTCCACAACCGATGACGTTCTGGCGGCGATCAACAATCCCAACAATCCCGTGAGGGTGTTCGGGGTGGCTCTGGAGTCCCCCGACTTTCTTCCCGACGCTGTCCAGCAGATCGCCGAAGCCGGCGAGGGCTTGTTCCTCTCGACATCGGACCCGGCCCAACTCGCCGCCCTGTACGGGCAGATTCAGCGTGAGATCGGGAACTTGCTCGTGGTCCGCCTCGGCAGTCCGGTGTTCAACGCCGGTCCTGTCGAGTTCGCCGTGACCTACGCCGGACTGTCTGCCGTCCAGACGGTGGACGTTTCCGGCTTCGTCACCACCACCACCTTCGGTCCGACGACCACCGTGACCTTCGAGACTGCCGAAACGTTCGTGGTCCGCAGCAACCTCCCTATCTCGGCTTCGTCTCTTCTCGGCCTTGCCGCCCTCGGGATCGGTGCCGCCATCGGGCTGTTCATCTTCATACTCTTCGGTCGTAGTGGCGACGACGCCGGTTCGGTGTTCCGTCGACGTCTCGAGGCCTACGGGCGTCGCGGTGCCACTGAAGAGAAGAAATCCCTGTTCGACCGAATCCCTTTGCTACGCCTCTTCAGTCAGAAGGCCGAGGAAGAGGTCAGAAGGCGTGGTCTGCTGAGCGGAGTCAACTCTGCCTTGGAGCAGGCGAACATCCCTCTGTCGGCCGGTGAGGCCGTTGCTGGTGGCTTCGGCCTCAGCGGTGTTATCGGGGTTCTGGCAGCTCTGTTCACCGGCAACCCGATCATGGGTGGCGTTTTCTTTGCGGGCGGCATCCTGATCGTTGTCGGACTCCTCAACTTCCTCGGTGGGCGGGAAAAGCGGCGTTTCGAGAACCAACTTCCGGACACGTTGACACTGATTTCGACCTCCCTCCGGGCCGGTTACTCGTTGCTGCAGGCGGTTGAGGCGGTTGCCGCCGAGGCACCCAACCCCACCGCCCGCGAGTTCAGCCGGGCCATCGTCGAAGCCCGCTTGGGCCGTCAGGTCGTGGCGGCTCTCCAGGGGATCACGACCAGGACCCAGTCCCAGGACTTCGAATGGGCGGTCATGGCGATCGAGATCCAGCGTGAGGTCGGTGGAAACCTGGCCGAGGTCCTCCAGACCGTTTCTGAGACCATGAGACAAAGGAACCGGCTCAAGGGTGAGATTCGGGCCCTCACCGCAGAAGGTCGGATCTCCGCCATCGTCCTGGGAATCCTCCCCTTCGCCATGGGCGGCTTCCTCTATGCCAGCAATCCGGATTACATCAAGACCCTCTTCGAGACCACCTTCGGGATCGTGGCGTTGATCGCCGGCGGCCTGCTCATGATTGCTGGCGGAATTTGGCTTAAGAAGATCGTCGACATCGAGGTTTAGTTAGACATGGATCCAGCACTTCTCTTCCCAGTGGTAGCCGTCTTCACGGCAGCCATCGCCTTGTTCGTTTGGATCGGCAACGGCGTCGTGCGGGCGCAAAAGGCCGCCATCGACCGCCTTGGTGTCTATGGCAAGACCGGCACCA
>JANMST010000130.1:0-6557 GCA_031389635.1 Acidimicrobiia bacterium
AAGGTCCACTCGTCGTCGGAAGTCTCGACGTCCCCTTCGATGCTGATAAAGGTGGGATAGCCGAGGTCGAGGTCATAGGTGACGTCATAGCGATCGATCGGGCCATCGCTCAACCATTGATCTATCGCATCGAAGAGGACATCGACCGTTATCTCGCCTGGGGTACCGGGCTCCTGGGCCGGACCCTGCTCACCTTCCACCAGCACAGTTGTCCTGGGAGTCGACCAGTAGCAGAAGCCACACTCGACCCGAAAGGTCATTTCGTACCCCTCAGGCCGACCGCCTTGCCAGCGCTGCCGGGCATCATCCAGCTCGGCACGGCGAGACTCCAGGGAGTCGGCACCGCAGCCGGCCAGCGAGAGCAGCGTCAACGAGAGCAGAAGAACTCGTATAGACCGAAGGCGTTTCATGGGCCTCGCACCGAGGCTACATAACGACCGATCGTCTGCGACCTGTCGCCTGTTAGCTTCCCGATATGCCCGAGGTATTTGTTGTGTCGGCGGTCCGGTCGGCAATCGGTCGGTTTGGCGGCGCCTTCAGGGATCTGGCACCACCGGCCCTGGCAGGTCCGGTCATGGCCGCTGCCCTCGACGGGGCCGGAGTCGCCGGGGAGGATCTCGACCTCGTGATCATGGGGCATGTCCTCCGAGGCGGTCACGGACAACTGGTGCCGCGGCAGGCCGCCTTTGCCGCCGGGATCCCCAGACACGTCGATGCCCTGGCGATCGACATGGTCTGCTCTTCGGGCATGGCCGCGGTGATGACCGCCGCGTCACAGATTCGAGCCGGAGAGGTGGATCTCATCCTTGCCGGAGGAATGGAGACGATGTCTTCTACCGGCTTCTATCAGGATGCGGGAACTCGTTGGGGTCATAAGTACGCGCCCGGCGGAGTGCTGATGCTCGACCTGATGGCCCGGGACGGGCTCTCCGATCCCGAGTCGGGGGAAGCGATGGGAGAGCAAACCGAGCGGCTCATCGCCGACGAAGGGGTCACCCGCAATGAGTTGGATGACATTGCAGTCCTGTCGCATCGACGGGCGGCGGCCGCAGCCGAGTCCGGGGCCTTCGCCGATGAGATCGTTCCGGTCGACTATCGGGAACGCAAAGAGACCAAACAGTTGACCGTCGACGAGGGAGTCCGGCCCGACACGACCGTCGAGTCGCTGTCCGCTCTGAAGCCCGCCTTCCGGTCCGACGGCACTCTTACGGCCGGCAACGCCAGCCAGATATCAGATGGTGCCGCCGCTTTGATCCTGGCTTCGGAGCGGGCCGTTAAGGAGCACGGTCTGAAGCCCATTGCCCGGATCACGGGGTCGGCCTGGGTGGCCGGCGAGCCGTACCGTTTCGCCGAGGCGCCGATTCCGGCTGTCGAGAAGCTCCTCAAGAGGCAGGGCAAGTCGATTGGGGACTTCGACCTGTTCGAGAACAACGAGGCGTTTGCCGTCAACAGCGTCCTCTTTGCGAGACGCCTCGATGTGCCCATCGACAAGCTCAACGTCAACGGCGGTGCCATCGCCCTGGGCCACCCGATCGGCTGCTCCGGTGCCCGAATAATGGTGACTCTTATCCATGCCCTTCGCCGCCGTCAGATGAATGCTGGCATCGCGGCAATCTGCCACGGCACCGGCGGAGGAACCGTGACGTCGCTCGAGTTGGTTTGAGGTCTTCGGACGGGTTCACCAACCACCCCGCTAGTCAAACAGTGTTGGCCTGAAGAGGCGGTCGTGGGTTTGGATGGCGTAACGGTCGGTCATGCCGGCTACGAAGTCGATGGCCGCAGTCACAGGATCGGAACCTTGGACGGTGGTCCCTTCGGGTACCTCGTCGGGGTGATGCATGAAGTAGTCGATCAGGTTCGAGATCACCGTGATGGCTCTCTGCTTTTGCTCCTCGGCCTCCACTCGCAGGTAGACGTTGTCGAACATGAACTGACGGAGTTCATGCATGACCGCCATCGTTTCGGCGTCCATGCCGACGCTCCCGGTGGAAACCGTATGGTCGATCACAGCCCGGATCAACTGATTGATCCAGTCTCTGCTGGTTGACCCGAATCGGTTGAGCGCGGCTGGAGGCACATCCGACAGTCCGAGGATCCCAGCCCTGAGAGCGTCGGCGACGTCGTGAGTGAGATAGGCGATCCGATCGGCGTAACGACATAGATAGCCCTCGGGCGTGGACGGAGGCGGATCGACCCGCCAGGAATGGGCCCTTATCCCGTCGATGACTTCGAAACTCAGGTTCTGCGGCTCCAGCAGGGACAGGACCCGAACGCTGTGGGCTGAGTGCAGCCAATCGTGTCCAACATACGGGGTCAGAGCTTCCTCCCCGGTGTGTCCAAAGGGAGAGTGACCGACGTCGTGGCCGAGGCAGATCGCCTCGGTCAAGGATTCGTTGAGGCCCAGGGCCACTGCCATCGACCGTCCGATCTGGGTCACCTGGAGAGTGTGGGTGAGCCGGGTGACGAAGTGATCCCCTTCCGGATTGATGAACACCTGCGTCTTGTGCTTGAGCCGGCGAAAGGCCTTGGTATGGACGATGCGATCGCGATCTCGCTCGAAGGCGGTCCGGTACTCGTCGGGTTCCTCGGGGATCTCTCGTCCCTTGCTGTTCGCCGCTCGAGTACCGGCCGGGGCGAGGAGATTGTCCTCCAGCCTCTCTCTCTCGAGCCGTTGTCGTCGCAGGAAGTCAGCCATCGTCGGGCTCACACGTACCGCTGGCGGATCTTCGAACTGAGCCAGTCCATTGCCGAGACCACAACGGCAATCGCCAGGATCTGGGCAGCCGCGGCTCGGTAGTTGAGCAGGTTGATGTTCTGCTGCAGGAGGAAGCCGATACCGCCACCTCCGACGAACCCGATGATGGTCGACATGCGGACGTTGATATCCCAGCGGTACATGGTGAACGAAATGTAGGGCGGAATGATCTGAGGCACGACCGCGTACACGACGGTCTGAAGCCGATTGGCCCCGGTAGCCCGAACCGCTTCGAGCGGACCCGAGGCGATGCTTTCGACCTGCTCGGAGTACAGCTTGGCCAGAGCGGCGATCGTGTGAAGGCCTAGCGCCAGCGCACCTGCGAAGGGACCGATCCCCACCCAGACCACAAACACGATGGCCATGATCAATGGCTCAATGGCTCTCAAAACGTTGAAGACCGTCCTGGTCATGTAGTAGGTGCCGAGGCCGACGTTCACGGCCTCTCTGCGAGTCGATCGAAGTGCGAGGAGCAAGCCGAGGCTGGCGCCGGTCGCGATGGGTATCCAAGTGGTTCGGGCGGGATCGGACCACTCGTAGAACCAGGCGATGGCCCTGGCGACGAGCAGTGCAAGGACGGTGGTGGCGGCGATCGCGAGCGGAATGTTGATCGAACGCACCACCCCTGACGGAAGGCGACGGCGGAGGCTGTGGGCTAGCCGGTTGGAGAGCATCACCAGGGCACCAGTTCCGAAAAGGCTTGCGATGACGATGACGCCGAACTCCAGGAGCTCGCCAACCGTCGCGAAGAACTGAGCGATGAATCCGAACACCCCAAGATTGGGTCGAGCCCAGTCGCCCGCCACCTGCAACAGGTCGGCAGCCAGGTAAAGGGCGAGAATGGCGAGGAGAGCTGAACCTACTAGCAACAAAGCCCGGACAGCCCGCTGACCGGACGTAGGGCGAGAGGTTTCCTCGGCCGGTAGGCCGATCCGAACGAAACGGGCGGCGATGACTGGCGCAATCATCAGACTGGCGAGCGCGAGGAGGGAATTGTCCGTGAGGATCTCAGCAACTAGTGAGGCCCCGCGGGCCGCCAGTACACCGGCTACAACGCCAAGCGGTGCCGCGATCAGCCCCATCGCCACATTGGTGAGCGGGCTGGTGATGTTCTCCATGAGGTTGCGAGCGGCGAAGAAGGACAGCGGAACCGCCAACAGGGTCGCGAATGTCGTCGCCACCAAAGCCATGAAGACGGTTTCGATGATCTTCTCGAGGGTGTCGCGGGCCGTTGTCGTGAACCGGGGGCTGCCGACGGGCTCGCTGCTGATGGCACGGATGGTTTGAAGGTTCTCGTCGGGTCGGTTGGGCAGGCGGACCAGCGCGGAAAAGTGGCCGTCCGCATCCGACCGAACGTCGGCCAGGCGTAGTTCGACGGCTGACCTCGGGACGAACGAGAGCCGTATCTGCTGATTGGCCGAGAAACCGAAGCCGTCGATGGTCACTTCGGCCCTGGGCTCGGCGCATGGCGGGTCCATCCTCAAGTAGCGGCCACTCTCTGCCGGCGATGTGGTCGAAGAGCCCTCCTGACACGGGATCAGAACCGGAGAGTCGGTGACGGTCTCCTCGGTGTCGTACTCGATCAGCTCGGGCCGAGCCAGGGACCGCAGAATTCGCACCAGGCCCTCCCGGCGGGTCTCGGACCGGATCTCGTCGAGGTTGACCTCAGTTTCGGCGAAGCCGTAGGCGTAGACGATGAGGCCGGCGATGACGGCCAGCCCGACCCACCACGTCCTCTTGCGGCCGGTTGGATCACCCAACCCGTTCTGCCTCCTGCCCGTAGATGTCTTTGAATCGGGCATCGTCGATTGCCCGCGGCGCTCCGTCGAAGACGAGTTCGCCCTGATTGAGGGCGATGGCGCGGTCGGCGTACTTATGAACGAGATCGAGAAAATGGAGGCTGCAGAGAACGGTCACGTTGTCCTCGTCGTTGATCAGTTCCAGGTACTGCATGATCGAGTGAGCCAGTACCGGATCCAGGCTGGCAACAGGTTCGTCGGCCAGGATCATCTGCGGGTCCTGCATCATGGCGCGGGCGATTCCGACTCGCTGCTGTTGCCCTCCCGATAGCTCGTCGGCTCTGGCTTTGGCCTTCTCACTGAGACCGACCCGGGCCAGTTGCGCCATGGCCTTGGCTACGTCGGCGCGGGGAAATCGATTCACGATCGCCAGCGCCGAGTTGACGTATCCGAGCCTTCCCGCCAGGACGTTGGTGATCACCTTCGAGCGGTTGACAAGATTGAAATGCTGGAAGACCATTCCGATCCGACGCCGGATCAGTCGAAGGTCTTCCTGGGTGGCGGCGGTTACATCGACCCCGTTCCAGATGATGCGTCCTGAGGTGGGCTCGACCAGTCGATTGATGCACCGCAACAGCGTCGACTTGCCCGATCCAGAGAGTCCGATGATGGCGAGGAACTGCCCGTCGGGGACCTCGAAGGAAACGTCGCGAAGAGCGACCGTCCCGTCGTCGTAGACCTTGGTGAGCTTTTCAACCTGGAGCATCAAGCACCTCTGAGGCCAGCCCAAGCCCCAGCCCCCGAGTTCGAGGTTGCGGGGCTGGGGCGTGAGGCTGGCAGCTTGCGGCCTTCGCTTAGATGTTGTCGAGGCTGATGCCGACCAGGTCGACGATCGTTCGCAGGCCGTCGTACTCGGCGTCATCGGCAGGGGCGATCCCGGTCCAACCGTAGAAGTCCTGGTTGCCGATCGACTCCTCCCACTCCGGTGTCTCGGCGAAGGCAATCAGGGCGTCCTCGATCTGGGCTCGAATATCGGCCGGGAAGTCGGGCCCGAAGGACAGGGTGTCGTTGGGGATCCCCTGGGTGATGGCCAGAATCCTCACCTGCTGGATGATGTCGGGAGCTTCGGCTCTGGCTGAGGCACGGGCATCGAGTACCCGGTAATCACCACACCAGAGCTGATCCTCCGGAGTCACCGCGCACTCGGACAGAAGATCCTCGGGAATGTCGGGCTCGTCGCCTTCCGACCAGCTTCCCTCCGGCAGCAGCGGTGGGCTGTAGAACGTTGTGGCGAAATCGGCATCGCCCCGATACACCGCCAATGCGGCCTGCGGATGACCGCCCGCCTCGACTGTGGCTCCGGCCTCGATCCCGGCATCCTGAAGAGCGAGCAGCGGGACCATGTAGCCGGAAGTCGAGCCCGGATCCGGATAGGCCCAGCTGAGGCCCGCCAGGTCGTCCAGAGAATCGATCTCGGAGTCGCGCTGGACGAGGAACTGGGCCCAATAGACGTCGTATCCGAATCGCACAGCCTTGAAACCGACGTCCACCCCGCACAGGTTGGAAGCCAGCACGTAGCCGAGACCGGGGATGAAGCCCATGGTGCGGTCGGGGGCCGCACACATCTCCTCGATAGTTGCGGCATAGGAAGTCGGTACCGATACGTCAAAAACGAGGCCGGTGGCCGCTTCTAGCGCAGCCCTCATGACCTCCCCGCCCGAGACGATGACCTCGGCCTCGACCGAAGGCACAAACAGCACCTGGATCGGGTTGTCGGCCGTGCCGAGTTCGGGTTCGGGCGCGGCGGTCGTTGTGGTCTCGGCCTCAGTGGTGGTTGGAACGGCCGTCGTGGCGGGGGCAGCCGTGTCGGCGCCGGAGCCCCCACAGGCGGCGAGGACCATCGACACAACCATCAGAATTGTCCAACTGCGTTTCACCAGCTTCTCCCTCGATGTGCTGAAACAGGCCGGGGGGAAACCCGCCCACCTGGTCACCATACCGCTGGTGGGCAAGTCGGGCGGGCCCCCCGGTCGAGGGTCGAAGCAGGCACCGGCGGGAGGTCC
>JANMST010000133.1:0-3572 GCA_031389635.1 Acidimicrobiia bacterium
TCGCGCTCCCCCCTCGACCTCGCAAAGCCTCGGTCGGTCCCCCCTCAAGAGGGGGGACAGCGCTCCTCGAACCTCAAACCTCGAACCTCAAACTTTCAAAGAGCCAAGCCGATCTTTCCCGTTTGTTCGCCGGCTTCGAGGCGGGCCATGGCCTCGGGAAGTTGATCGAACGGATAGATCCGATCGACCGGCACCGGCACCGAACCGTCCGCCACCATGGCCAAGGACGCTTCGAACTCCGAGCGGTTGGACATGGTGGAGCCGATCAACTCGTACTGCTTGAACCACAGCACCGGGAGTGCCAGTTCGACCTTATTTCCGGCGGTGGCGCCACAGATCACCATCCTCCCGCCGGCCTCAAGCGATCGCATGGACTGATTCCAGGTCGCCAGCCCGACATTCTCGATCACCACGTTGGCGCCAGTGCTCGCGATTGCTCGCAGTTCCTTGGAGAACTCCCCGGTCGAGTCGAAACCGGCTTCTGCTCCGTGGGTCAGCGCCCAGGCGATCTTGTCCGGCGACCTCGAAGTCACGAATACCCGGGCTCCCCGGGCTACGGCGATCAACATCGCCGCCGACGAGACCCCTCCACCGACCCCGACCACGAGCACCGTTTCACTTTTCTGCAGCCGGGCCCGGGACAACATCCGGTAGGCCGTTGCGGTTGCCAGGCCGAACGTGCCCGCGACTTCCCAATCGACGCTGGCTGGGCGGCGAAACAGGCTCCGGGCGGGCACGGCAATCTTCTCTGCCATGGTTCCCGGCAATCTCTCGCCCAGGATCGTGAACGCCTTGCAGAAGACTATTTTATCGCGCAGGCACGCACCGCATTGGCCACAAGAAAGAGATGGATGGATGATCACCTCGTCGCCGGGCTTCCAACCCGATACGGCTTCTCCGACCGCCGCTGCTACCCCTGCCCCGTCGGCGCCGGGGATGTGAGGAAACGACTTTGGGGCCGGCAGCCCATAGGTGACGAACACGTCCAGATGGTTGAGCCCGGCCACCTTGATATCGACTACGACCTCGTCAGGACCGGGCGTCGGATCCTCGACCTCTCCCAGTCGCAGGGACTCAGGTCCTTTGACGTCGTCGAGGAGCCAGGCACGCATCGCCGGCAGGGTAGGCGTTACATTCGACCCCCTCGCGACCAGGAGGCGCCTTGGCTGAAGTTCTGATTCCCCGAATCCGCTCCGTTGTGATCAACACGACTGATGAAGAGCGCCTGGCCGGTTTCTGGGCCGAACTCCTCGGGGTGGAAGTCGCCCAACGGTCGGCGGGCTTTGTTTGGCTGCGACCGCAGCGATCGGGAGCCTTCTCGATCGCATTCCAAAGGGTGGCCCATCCAACCGAAGGTCGCCGACGCCTCCATCTCGACACTTCTGTGAGCGACCTGGAGGCAGCCACCGCCCGGATCGTCGAAATCGGAGGCTCCCACGTCGAGGACCACGAGGTTCCCGGATTTGCCTGGCGGGTAATGGCCGACCCCGACGGCAACGAGTTCTGCATCGCCCCCGAACACGATTGAGAGATCTTCGGTCCCGTCCAATCCATGGCCGTTCCGCCTCTCAATTGGCGGGTGGCCCGGTGCCCTTCCGCTGAACAGGAGCTGACGATGAACAAATCGCTCGGCTCGCTCGTCTCATTGATACCGATTGGACGGAGCCGGCATCGGCGCAGCGACAAGTGGAAGAACCCGACCCGGACCTGATCCGGGCTGCTGCGAAGGGCGACCATGTCGCCTTCGCTCAACTCGTGCGCGCCCATCAAGCTCAGGTCTGGAGGTTTCTCAGCCACCTCCTCGGCGATCCGTCCCTGGCCGAAGACGTGACCCAGGAGACTTTCCTCAAGGTGTATAAGAAGCTTGACTCCTATCAGTTCAGATCGAGATTCTCGACCTGGGTATTGGCCATTGCCCGCAACGCCGGAGTCGACGCGATGCGCAAGAACCGGCGGAGGCAGGTTGACCTCGACATCGACAAGTTGGACGATCCTCTGGCTCGGTCGTCTCCATCGAGATTGGAGCTCGAGACCGCGATCGGTTCGCTGGCACCCAAGCTTCGAGAGGCGTTCCTTCTGGTTGAGGTCATGGGGCTCTCGTACCAGGAGGTCGCCAGGGTCCTCGGGGTCCCGATCGGCACGGTGAAGAGCCGGCTCTATCACGCCCGGCGCCACCTCATCGAGTGGCTGCGAGGCGATGAGGGGGCGCCCGATGAAGTGTGAGACGGCCCGTCATGATCTGTCGGCGTCGATGGACGGCGTTGCGGTCCCGACGCGTACCGCTGGTCATCTCGAAACCTGCCAAGACTGCCAGCGCTTCTTGCGGCGGTTGGAAGAGCTGCGGGTGGGGTCGGTCTCGCTCGGATCTGAGCCGGTAGTCGCTCCCGATGTCGTCGACCAGGTGATGGCCAGGCTTCCAGCCAGGCGTCCGGTGGTTCGCAGGTGGTCGGTAGCAACCGGCTTCGCTCTTGGCGCAGTTATCGGGGCAGTGGTGGCTGGAGGTATCGGAGGTCCCCGAACCTCGATCGCCGTTGAGCTCCCGGAGGCCGTTGTTGCAGCTCAGTCGGCGGTACATCGATTGACCGCCTCGTTTACGGTCACCGAGTCGATCACAGCCGTGGCTGAGCGGACTTATCAGGGGCAACTGGCCTACCGGTCGCCCGAATTCCTTGCGATCGAGGTGACACAAACAAACGGGCCGGTGGGCTGGCCTCTCAACTCGTGGTCGATGTCAATCGACGGTGAAACCGCAGCAGTCTCGACGCCGTTTCCTTGTCCGACCCTGGGAGGCTGCCCCGAGGGCGAGCCCCGAAACCGGGTTACGGTGGGAAGAGATCCGTTCTCGGTCATCGTGCCTGCTCCCCTGGATGCGGTGGTGCCGTCGTCGGTCCTTCGCAACGGAATCGAACCCGAGCGGTTCGATAGCGGTGAGCTCTTGGGCCGCCCCACGGTGGCATTCATCGTTAGTGCCGCCCAGGCCGACTCGTTGTTGGACGCGTATTTCGAAGTCGGGAACTGGCGTGAGATCCACCCGACGGATCTCGTTGCGATCTGGCTCGATCGGGACAGCTTCATTCCGTTGCGGGTCGCGGTTTCTCCCGGTGGGTCGAGCGACCGCGCGTTGTGGGCGGCCCGTCGCGGCTACGTCGATCATCCGGCAGCTCCGTATCTGGTTGTCGAGTATGTGGAGGTCGATCTGACCACCGAGGTGGTGCAGGACCCGGGCCTGGATGAGAAGGGAGCCGTAGTAGACGCAGGTTTCCGCACCGACCTGAACCTGGTGGCGCCGGCCGGTCCGGGGCTTCCGCTGGTCACGGCGGGAACCGTCAATGGTCGGGTGGCGACGAGGGTTTGGGCCTGGAGCGACGGCCGGGCCTGGATCCGCCTCGATCTCACCGAGGAGTGGGCCGGTCCCGGCCTGTTCGGAAACGATGGCTCCGCAGTCCGGGCGCTCGAGCATTCGGAAGGTCCGATCTTCGTTTCTGGCGGTGGCGACAAGGTGTACGTCCACGGCGACGGCTTTGATGCGTTGGTCAGCGGTTCGCTCGAGTCGGCCACCCTCGAAGCCCTGG
>JANMST010000157.1:0-17508 GCA_031389635.1 Acidimicrobiia bacterium
CGGTGCCGGCGAAGATGACATCTTCCATCTTTTGGGTCCGAAGCGACTTCGGAGCCTGGGTGCCCATCACCCAGTGGATGGCATCGACCAGATTCGACTTGCCCGACCCGTTGGGCCCGACGACGACGGAAACCCCGGGCCGGAATTCGAGCCGGGTCCGATCGGCGAACGACTTGAAGCCGACAACCTTGAGAGTCTTGAGATACATAGTTACAGCAGTGTGATTCGGGAGATCTGAGGTTAACCGGGAAAGGGAACGTGGTGCGTTATGCGTCTTGCATGGTGCGTAAGAAGCAAGAATCTGATACGCACCACGCACCACGTTTTCACTGCCTTATGAAGAAGTCGTGGAGTTGGGGGTCGGCCGGGACCACGTCTGACTCGACACCCGAAACCCCGTCGCCGGTCGGGCCCATCCAGAGCCAGTCGACCAGCCGGTTGACGGCATCGTCCTCACCCTGGGCGAACAGCTCGACGGTCCCCTCCCTGGTATTTCGCACCCAGCCGTGGAGACCGAGCGCCCGCGCCGTCACTCTGGTCGCCTGGCGGTACCCGACTCCCTGCACCTGTCCTCGCACCACTGCCTTGACCGCCTTCATGACACTGCCTTCATACCTGGCACTGCCTTCAAACCTGGCATTGGGGACAGAAAAAGGAGGACCTTCCACCGACGACGACCCTATCGATGGGCGTGCCGCACCTTCGGCATGGTTGACCTTCCCGTCCGTACACCCGGAGGCGGTCGAGGTACTCCCCGGCCCGGCCGTCGGGCAACAAGTAGGCCAGATCGTTGAGGGAGGTACCCCCGGCGGCGATGCCGGCCTCGAGCAAGGGTTTGATCGACGCGCGCAGCTTTGCCATCTCGAATGGATTCAAAGCTCCCCCGCGCCTGGTCGGTCGCACCCGCGCCATGTGAAGAACCTCGTCGGCGTAAATGTTTCCGAGCCCGGCGATGATCCTCTGATCAAGCAGGAGCGATTTGATCGGCGCCGTACGACCCTCGAGGGCTGCCGCCAGTTGCGGGGTCCGGGGTAGATCGGATAGAGCATCCCGTCCCAGGTTGAGGTGAGCGGCGAGTTCCTCCGGCGTGAACACGGCCACGAATCCGAAAGTGCGGGGATCGACGAGGCGAACCTCGGCTCCGTCATCGGTGCGTGCGACGAAGTGGGTATGGAGGGCCTCGTCCGCTCCGGGAGTCGTTACCACGACCCGGCCTGACATCCCCAAGTGAGTGACCCAAACCATCTCGGAGTCGAGACGACCGAGCAGGAACTTTCCGTGTCGGTCAAGGCGTTCGACCAACCGGCCCCGGAGGCGATCGCTCACATCGGTCGGCTTGGCATTGCGGCGGCCGGTGCGGGGATGCCGGACCTCGACGTCGACGAGCCGTCGCCCCTCGACCACAGGCGCCAGGTAGCGGCGGACGGTTTCGACTTCGGGAAGCTCGGGCACGGGGTAACCCTAAAGCTGCGACCTCTGAATCTGGGGAGTCGCTCCGAGGCTGCGATAGACGGCGTCGCGGAGCGCGATCTCGCGAGGATCGTCGTACAGACGAAATCCGGTTCGATTCATGACGTAGGCACAGCCCGAGGTCGGGGTCGGCGAAGCCGAAGGACCCTCCTCCTCCCGGGGTGCCGTAGGCGAGCCCGCGGTCGGTGCCGAACTTGAATCTCGGAAATGGCTTGACGTACCCGAGCGAGAACAACGACTCGATTCGGAGGACGACGTCCACCCGACCGCCACTCGGAGCGGCCGCCGGATCCTTGAGGGCATCCAGCGTTCGACTCTGCAGCCCGAGACGCTTACCCCCGGTGGCGAATTCTCCGTAGGCGCCCGCAATCGCCCGCGCCTGTCCAATTCCGTTGGCGGCCGGGATCTCGACGGTGAGAACGTCGCGCCGGTTGTAGTTGTCGAGCAACCCGAGAACGCGAGGGTTGCCGAAGGTCTTGTACGTGATCGAGCGTGGGTTGAGGAAACCGCCGACGAATCTGGCTGGAAACTCCTTGAGGTGCAGCAGCATCTCCGCTGGCTTGTAGGCGTGGAAGATTGCCCGGCGATCGTCGGAGACGTCGGCGGGAAGACCGATGTAGAACTCAATCCCAAGGGGAGCAGCTATCTCGTCGGCGAAGAATCGGCCGAGGGTGCGTCCCTGCGGGTCGACTCTGCGAATCAGTTCCCCTTCATACCAGCCAAGGCTGATCCCGTGATAGCCCTGGCGAGTGCCGGGCGGCCAGGCCGGGGCCTGGGCAGCCAGGACGACCGCCATCCGATCGAGGTCGGCGAGATCGCTCAATTCGAGCGGAGTGTCGATCGCACACAGCCCCGCTTGATGTGAAAGAAGCTGGCGGACTGTCACGTGCTCCTTGCCAACCGCGGCGAACTCGGGCCAATAGGCCGCCACCGTGGCATCGAAGTCGATCAACCCCCGGGAATGAGCCACTGCAACGGCCATCGCCGCCATGCCCTTGGTGGTCGAGGCGACCGGCACGATGGTGTTCTCCTCCCACGGCGACTTCGTCACCCCATTGCGATAGCCACTCCAAAGGTCGACCACTTTCTTGCCGTCTCGGTAGACGGCGCAGGCAGCGCAAATCTCATGGCGATCGGTGAAGTTGGAGCGAAAGACGTCGGCTACGCGCCCGAATCCGTCGTCGACGCCCCCCTTGATCAAGCCCTCGGGCACCGCCACCTTGAGTACCACGGTCTCTCCTCCTCTGGCGTTCTACGTCATGCGTTCTACGTTTTACGTCGAACTCTTGACGTGCGGCGTTCAACGTAGAACGTAGAACGCACCGAGGGTCCGATCTCAGGCGGAAAAGGTCAGGGCCTCTTCAATCTTGACAGCCACTCTCTCGCCGGGCTTCAAGTCGGGGGCAGGCCCGAGTCTTGAGCGGATCCGGCTGCCGTCGGCCAGCACGATCGTGACCAGTTGGTCATGGCCGAAGTACTCCCGGCTCACCACCAACGCTTCGCCGTCCTGTTGGGGAGTCACCAGTACACGCTCGGGCCGAAACATGACGAGCACCTCGCCATCGTGATGGGTGGCGAAGGTGCCGACCGCCGTCTCCACCTGACCGTTGCCAGCCGTGGCAGACACAAAGTCGGCATCACCGAGGAACCCCGCCACCCACGGGTCGGATGGGGCGCGGTATAGCTCCGGCGGAGTGGCGACCTGAACCACTCGCCCTTCCCTCATGACGGCAACGAGATCGGACAGCGAGAGCGCCTCTTCCTGATCATGCGTGACGAACAGTGCAGTCGCCCGGGCTTCCTGCAGTATCTCTTTCAGCTCGCGGCGAACCCGCTGTCGAAGGGAGGCGTCGAGATTCGAGAACGGCTCATCGAGCAGGATCACCGCCGGGCGCGGAGCCAGGGCCCGGGCCAACGCCACCCGCTGCTGTTGTCCGCCGGACAGTTCGTGGGGCAGCCGCTTCTCGGTTCCGCTCAGGCCAACAAGTTCGAGGACCTCGCCCACCCGCGTCAGATCCTTCCGGTCGCGATTCCCCTTGACGAGCCCGTAGCTCACGTTGGCGGCGACGGTCATGTGAGGAAAGAGCGCGTAGTCCTGGAACACCATGCCGACCCGGCGCCTCTCCGGGGGAACATGAAGTCCGGGTCCTGCTACCGGGACTCCTCCGACCGAGACCGCTCCGGCGTCGGGCCGTTCGAAGCCGGCGATCACCCGAAGGGCGGTGGTCTTGCCACAGCCCGACGGGCCGAGCAGAGTCAGCGTCTGGCCTTCCTCGACGGCGATGTCGAATCCCGCCAACGCTGCCACCTCACCGAATGTCTTGCTGAGCCCCTGGGCCTCGATCGCCAATTCAGTCATGGAGGTCACGCGTGATCAAGAGATGAAGCGGCACCGCCGAGACCGCGATCAGCACCAGTGCAGCGAACGACGCTCTCGTGTAGAAGCCCTCCGAGGTAGTCGACCAGATTCGTACAGCCAGAGTTTCGAACTCTGTCGGTCGGAGGAGGAGGGTGGCCGGAAGCTCTTTCATGGCCGTGAGAAACACGAGCCCGCCTCCGGCCAGAAGGCCTTTGGCGATCAAAGGCAAGGTCACTCTGAACACAGTGGTGATAGGTGGTCGGCCCAGCGACCGGCTCGCCTCTTCCAGGCTCGGCGAAACCTTGCGGAGTGCCACCTGGGCGGGACCAAGGGCTTGTGGCAGGAACATCATCAAATAGGCGAACAACAACAGCGGCAACGATTGATAGAGGGGAAGCAGGAGGCTAACCCCGGTCAGAAGCACGGCCAGCCCGACGGTGATGTGAGGCAGGGCGTAGACGGTCCAGGCGACGGTCTCCGCCGCCTGGCCCACGCGGCTGCGATACCTGACCGTGAGGAAGGCAAGGGGCAACGCGACCAGCACGATCAAGAGCGCGGCCATTGCCGAGACTGTCAGCGAACGTCCCAACTCACTCCAGACTGCAACGGTCTCCCGCCCGGCGAGCGTCCCCCGAATCCACCATCTGACCAGGATCGCCAGTGGCAGTACCATCGAGAAGAGGCAGATGGCCCCAAGGAAGAGCTGGGCGCCGATCTTTGCTCCCCGACCGAGCACAAGCAGGGGTTGCGGCCGCACCGTGCGGCCCCCGACGATCTCCATCTTCCCCCGGCTCTTCCTCTCGGCCCAGAGGACTGCGAGAGCCATCACCATCAGGATCGCCGCCAGCACCGTCGCCGGCCTTCGATCGAGTCGCCCCGCGTACTGGAGGAAGATCGCCCTGGTGAAAGTGTCGTAGCGGAGCAGCGACACGGCCCCGAAGTCGGCCATGGTGTAGAGCGCCACCAGCAACCCCGCGTTGCGCAACGCCGGGGCGATCTGGGGCAGGGTCACGGTCCGGAATCGACGGCGCCGTCCTGCCCCGAGCCCGCGGGCGATCTCGTCCAGCGAAGGATCGAGCGAGCGAAACGCCGGGACCAGCGTCAGGTGCACGTAGGGATAGGTGAACAGGATAAGAGCCAGCGCCGCCGCCCAGATCCCGCGCGGGATCGGAATCGGGCCTAATCCGAGAGGGGCGATCAACTCAGAAACCATCCCATCGCGCCCGGTGGCTCCGAGAAGCGCTAGTGCTCCAACGTATGAGGGGATCACTAGCGGGAGCGCTGCCAGCGTCGACCAGAGGCGACGTCCGGCGACGTTGGTGCGGGACGTGAGCCAGGCAGTCGTCAGGCCGACGGCTGTTGAGCCGCCAACGACCGTCACGACCAGGAGCAGCGTGTTCTGCCCCAGCTCTGCAAGGCGACCACCCGGGAGGACACCGACCCAGGGCCCCCCGAAAGCGGCATTCCAGAGAAGGTAAGCCAGAGGAAAGACCAGCGGCAGGACCATCAGGGTTGTGAACGCCACCAGCCCCGCCGGTGCCCGATGCTTTCGCTCCGGGACCAGCAGGGCCGAGGAGGGCACTTGGCTGGTGGCGGTTGTCACTGAGTCAGGATCTTCCCCTTCGGCTATTTATTCTGGCCCTTCCGCTATCTACTCTGGCGGGGGACCCTCCCCTTCCGCTACACAAGTCCCGCCTCACTGATCATGTCGGTCGCGCTGTCGAGGACATCGGCCATTTCCGTTGCCGAGAGCAAAGGGCTGACCAGGGAGTCCAGGGCGGGGGCGCCGACCGGAGCGGGAGCACCTGATGCCACCGGGTACTCGAAGTTGGTCTCGGCGAAGTAGGCCTGCGACTCGCTCGAGAGCAGGAAAGCAATCAGCTCGGTCGCACCCGCGGGGTTTTGGGCGGTGGCGAGCAACGAGATCCCCGACGGCATTACCAGCGAGCCGGCATCGGGCTCACTGAAGAAGTGGTTCTGGCCGGTGGTCCCGCCTTGTTCCGCGCCGAGTTGGAGAAGGTAATAGTGGTTGATGAGGCCAACGTCCACATCACCGGCATCGACCGCGGCCGCAATCGGGGCGTTTCCGTCGTAGGTGATCGGATCATTGGCAGCCAGTCCCTCGAGCCACAGGAGAGTGGCCTCATCTCCTTCGGTGAGGATCATCGCGGAGACAAAAGCGATGAAGGAACCATTGGTCGGGGCGACCCCGATCCTGCCCGACCATTCGGAATCGACGAGGTCCTTGTAGCTGGCGGGCAGCTCATCTTCGGGCACCAACTCGGGGTTGAAGGCGAGGACCCTGCTCCGAGCCGTGATGCCGATCCAGAGCCCATCGGGATCTCGAAACGGTGCCGGCGCCAAAGACAGAATCGATTCAGGCAAAGGGACCATGAGATCGGTGACCGAGCCGAGCGAGGCGGGATCCTGGGCGTAGAAGAGATCGGCGGGAGAGTCGGCTCCTTCGGTGAGGAGGGTCGCGGCCATCTCCGGAGAGCTGCCGTACCGCACCTCCACATCGATAGCGGTCGCTTCCTCGAAGCGCTGGATCAACGGCGCCACCAACTCCTCGGTCCGTCCCGAGTAGAGCGTCACTGTGCCCCCGCTCTCCACGATCGACGCAGTGGTCGGGACGGTCGTCGTGGCCGCGCTTGAAGAGCCGCAGGCAGCGAAGATCGGAATTGTGAGAAGGGCTGCGAGCGCGCGATTCGCGTGCTTCATTTCTTCACCCTATTTGCACTACGACCATAGTGCAAATCACCTTACGAGGAGAGTTAGGGAACCCTAATCACACCGCTATCTAGTGCAGTGAACAGAGAGGCCCGGTGTCTGTGATCGGCCTCGGTAACCTGTGCAAATGGACGCCAGCTCGTACACCGCAACTCTTCGCGAATACGTCGCCGCCGTGTACGAACTTGGGGAGGAGGGGCTTCCGGTCATCCAGGCCCGTATGGCGGAATGGCTCGGGGTCAGCCGCCCATCTGTTTCGGAGATGATCAAGAGGATGGACGCCGACGGCTTGGTGACCTCCGATGGGGAGATCAAACTCACCAGCAAGGGCCGGCACCTCGCCGAGGTTGTGGTCCGCAGGCATCGCCTGGCGGAGCGTTTCCTCTCGGAGGAGCTGGGTCTCCCCTGGGTCAAGGTTCATGCCGAAGCTGAAGTGTGGGAGCACATCATCTCCGACGATGTCGAACAGGCAATGCTCGCCAAATTGGGCAAGCCCACCACTTGCCCCCACGGCAACCCCATCCCGGGCGCCGGATATCGCCAGCCCAACCTCACAAGAATGGCTCAGCTAGGCAGGGATTCGCTCGTCCTCCATCGGATCTCAGAGGAGCTCGAGCTGGACTCCGAGATCATGGGCTTTCTCGACGACGCCGGGCTCCGACCGGGCGCCGAAGTCGAGCTCATCGCCAAGACGCCCGACGGAACCCTCACGGTGAAGGTGAACCGGGCCGATCAGGTTGGGATCGGATCGTTCATCGCAGAACGTCTCTTCCTCGCGTCGACCCCGGTCTGAACCGACTCCGGTTCAGCCGGCCAACATCTCCTTGAGCGCTACCCGGGCGGCCTCCTGCTCGGCTTCGCGTTTGGAGGCCCCCCGACCCTCACCCCGAATCGTCCCGTCGACCATGACCGCCGCCGTGAACTGCTTGGCATGGTCAGGGCCGAAGCCCGCGACCTCGTAACGAGGAGTGAGGCCAAGCGCGGCCAGGACTTCCTGGAGACGGGTCTTGTAGTCGGCGTCTCCGGGGCGCTGGGCCCTCATTCGAACACGATCACCCCAATGGGTCATCACCACCGCGGCGGCGTGGTCATAACCGGCATCGAGATAGACGGCCGCAATCAATGCTTCCATGGCGTCCGCCAGAATCGAAGGCTTGTGGCGGCCCCCCGTGATGTCCTCTCCACGCCCCAGTCGGACATAGGCGGGGAGGCCGATCACGTGCGCAACCTCGGCTAATTCCTCCCGGCTCACGACCGCGGCCCTGACCTTGGCCATCTGACCTTCAGGCATGTGGCCGAATTCGTTGAATAGGAACGTGGTCACAGCCAGGCCGAGGACGGCATCGCCAAGGAATTCGAACCGCTCGTTGTGGGCAACGCCGGGATACTCGGCGTGATACGAGCGGTGGATGAGGGACCACGCAAGGATCTCGGGATCCCTGAACTTGTGCCCCAGGGCATCCTCCAATGGGGCCAGGGACTGGCCTTCGAGATCGAATTCGCTGGCGCCCATCAGGACCCGTTCATTCGTGTCACCGACATCAGGTCTGTGCCAAGCGGGCAGTCATTTTGCCGATCAGATCGCGCTGGACCCCGTCCCTCGCCTGTCGCACCGCGTTGGCTACCGCGATCCGGGAGGAGGAACCGTGGGCGATGACAACAACCCCGTCGACCCCCAGCAGGTAGGCCCCACCGGTGTGCTCGTAGTCGAGGATTCGCCGAATCGGCGCTATTGCTTCGACGACCTGAGCACGCACGGATCCGTCCATTGACTCAAAGGCCTCGATCACCATCGCAATGACCATGGCGGCCACGCCCTCGATCGTCTTGAGGGTGATGTTGCCAACAAACCCATCGGTCACGAAGACGTCGGCCTTGTTCGCGCCGATGTCGCGACCTTCAACGTTGCCGATGAAGTTCACCGGGGCAGTGGCGAGCAGTCGGTGCACTTCCTTTTCGACTGCTCTCCCCTTGCCAGGTTCCTCACCATTGTTCAGAAGCCCGATCCGGGGTCGCTGCATGCCGAAGAAGACCTCCGCGGCAACCGACCCCATCACCGCGAATTGGATGAGATGTTCCGCCTTGACGTCGAGATTTGCTCCCGAGTCCAGGATCAAAGTGGATGTGCCCGGAGTGGGGATTATCGAGGCGATCGTCGGCCGCAGGACTCCAGGGGCACGTCCGATCAGGATGGCCGCTGCTGCCATGGACGCCCCGGTCGACCCGGCCGAGACGAATGCACCCGCCGAACCGTCCCTGACCAGGCGGGCGGCGACGCTGATCGAGGACTCGGGCTTCTCGCGGAGGGCCCGGGCCGGGTCGGCTCCCATCTCGATCGACTCAGGGGCATGCACGACCGGAAGTGACGCCGAAAGCGCGGCCAACTCCCGTTTGAGGGTCTCCTCGTCCCCGACCAGCACCACCTCGACGCCGTCGGCTGCAGCGAGCAACGCACCCGCCACGGTCTCGGCCGGGGCTCGATCGCCGCCCATCGCGTCGAGGGCGATCGGGATCATTCGGTCTCGAGGACCTCACGGCCGCGGTAGGTCCCGCACTGGGGACAGGCCCGATGGGGCAGTTTCTGGGCACGGCATTGCGGACAGACCGAAATCGACGGCTTGGTGAGCTTCCAGGCCGAACGCCGGTGATGGGTCCGCATGCGCGAGCTTTTCTTCTTGGGCACCGCCATGGTGCGCTCCTTCAGGTTTCGGATCCGAACAGTTGCTTCAGCGCGGCAAAAGGCGAGCTCGACTGGTCGCCGTGGCCCGCGCAGAGAGCCACATTCAAGTCGGCTCCGCACGTTGGGCAAAGTCCTAGGCAATCGGGCTTGCACAGGGGATCCGCAGGGAGGGACAGGGAAACCTCGTCATGGATCAGGGGGCCAAGGTCGATGTAGCCCTCGTGGCTGACCCGCAGAAGGTCCTCATCGGCCAGTTTCGTGCCCGAACCGGCGAAAAGCTCGGTGAACTCGATCTCGATCGAACCATCCCATTCCATCAAACAGCGGGCACACACATGATGGGCGACGGTGCTGGCGCTTCCCCGAGCAATGATGCCTTCTGGAATCGAATCGAGTTGGGCGACGACTTCGGCCACATCGTCGACCACGGTTTCGCCCACTTTGAGCTGGAGAGGGAGCTCGCCGCCCACAGGTCGCGAAAGACCGGGATGGCCGAGAAGATCGGTCACCTGATATCGGAGCATGCTCCCATTTTCGTTGACCATGGAGTTTATGATGATTCGCTAGATCGGAACTGCGACTAGATCGGGACCTCTGGGCTCTTCGGTCGGGCCCTGTGGAACTCGTCGCGGGCGTAGTGGACCCTGCCCAAGAGTTCGGTCAGCAGAGTCTCCACCCGCGAAAGATGACCGTCGATTTCGTCCTCGGCCTCGAGGCGCATCTTGCGTGACTCACCCTCAGCACGGCGCACCAGAATGTTTGCCTCCTCGACGGCTTCGGTGACGATGTGGCTCTCGGCGACCATCCGCCTCGAGTCCGACTGTGCTCTCTCGGTTATCTCCCGGGCCCGCTCGTTGGTACGTGCGATGAACGCTTCGCGCTCGCGCACCATCCATCGGGCCGCCCTGAGCTCGTCGGGCAGCGCCCCTTGCAGTTTCTGAAGTTGTTCGATCACGTAATCGCGGTCAAGAAGGACGTTGCCGGACAGGGGAACCGACTTGGCTTCCTGGACCTCGGCAATCAATGCCTCGATCAATTCGAAGACGTCGGTGTTCCCGGGATCGAGAGAGCCCTGGGGGTCGTCACTCATCTTTGCCCACCTTGGCTCGAAGGGCCTTGGCAACGTTGTCGGGTACCAGCGTATCGACATCGCCACCGAGACGAGCGACTTCCCGAACCAACGATGACGAGAGATAGCTCCATTGCGGGTTGGTCGGTATGAAGAGAGTT
Source organism: Acidimicrobiia bacterium (assembly GCA_031389635.1). GTDB lineage: Bacteria > Actinomycetota > Acidimicrobiia > Spongiisociales > ZC4RG35 > DATEEG01. The sequence continues at coordinate 10,470 of JANMST010000157.1, forward strand.
TCCATCCCGACCAGGGTGTAGTTCATTTGAGCCATTTGCAGTTCGTAATCGAAGTCGCTGATGGCCCGCAGCCCCTTCACGACTACATCGACATTTTTGACCCGGGCAAAGTCGACCAACAGGCCCTCGAACGCCTGGACCTCGGCGCGCCCGCCGACCATTTCGTCGAGCAGCGCCACTCTCTCCTCGGCCGCAAAGAACGGTGTCTTCGAGGGATTGTGGACCACTCCCACCACGACGCGGTCGAATACCTCGATAGCCCGGTTGATGACGTCGAGATGTCCGTTGGTTGGTGGATCAAAGCTGCCTGGGCAGAGAGCGGCGGTCAGAAAGGCTCCTTGTGTTGATCTCCATTGTGCCGTGTCCTGCGAGGAGGGTGTTGATTTCACCAAATCGTCATGGCGATTTTGGCCCGGACGCCAGTGGCTCCAAGATTGAGACAATGGATGCCCTGCTACTCAGCTTCGGGGTCGTCTTCGTCGCCGAGATCGGGGACAAGAGCCAGCTGATGGCGCTCGCCTTCGCCGCCCGCTACAGGGCGATCCATGTTCTGATCGGCATCACCGCCGCCAGCGCCCTGCTCTTCGGCGTCTCGGTCGTGATCGGACAGCTCGTCGCCGTGAGCCTGCCCACCAAAGCCATCAACATCGTGGCAGGCCTCGCCTTTCTTGCCTTCGCCGCCTGGACCATCCGCGGGGCGTGGTACGACACCCACGAAGAAGCCAGGGATCAACCGTCGGCCCGTTTTCCGATCGTCAGTGTGGGCCTCGCCATCTTCCTGGCCGAACTTGGCGACAAGACCATGCTGGCCACGGTCACCCTTGCCACCACCGAAGATTGGCTCGGCACCTGGGTCGGCTCAACGCTGGGGATGGTCACCGCCGACGGCATCGCGATCCTCGTCGGCAGGCACCTGGGAACCCGTCTCCCCGAGCGGGCCATCAAGATCGGGGCAGCGGTCCTATTCGTCGTATTCGGGGCCCTGCTCCTCGTTGAGGGGATCGGCGGATGACTTTTCGTACCGGTAGATCACGCCATCGCCGTAGCGACGGGTGGTCAGGAGGTGCCAGCCCTCGGCAGGCGGTGGCGGCGGGTCCGACCGGCGCCGGTGGATGATCATCTCGGCTCCGTCGACGGCGAGACGGTCTGCTCCCTTCATCTGCTCGGTCAAGGCCCCGGTCTCCAACGCCCAGGGCGGGTCGAAAAAGATCAGATCGAACTGGCCTGTCGCGGATCGCAGGAACTCGCCAACCTCTTGAGCGACAACGGTGACGTTGTCAAAGGCGAGAGTGGTCAGGTTCTGGCGAAGGGCGCCAAGCGCCTCACGGCCCTTCTCGACGAAGACCACCCGCAAGGCTCCACGGGAGAGGGCCTCGATGCCGATGCTGCCAGAGCCGGCATAGAGATCGAGGACCTCGGCCTCTTTGACCAAACCGGCCAGCGCCGAGAAAACGCCCTCCCGGGCTCGATCCGTCAAAGGCCTGGTCTCGCGTGTGTCCGGGCCGATCAACCGACGCCCTTTGGCACTCCCTGCGATGACCCTCATGAAACCTAAGGTTATAGGCCGCGCTTTCTACGGCTTATAACCGTAGGTTTCGATCTAGAATCACCCGCAGTGACCTCCTTCACAGTGACCACCTTCATAGGCGTCGGCAACACCTGCCTCTGTTCGTGTTGTGCTACCCGGGTGCGGCTCGGTGAGGTGACCTCCTAGATCAGACCAACGACGGCGTCACATTCCCACCCGCATCAACACAGATGCGGGTTTTTTCTATTTCTGGAGCAACCGATGACTACATACCTCGAACGAATCCCCCAACCGGCGAGCGTGCTCGGCACGGATCGCAACGTGCGCCGGTACCACGACATCCGTCAGTTGCTGCCCGACGTGCACCAGCCCACTCCCCTGGTCAGGCTCAATCACATCGCTCCCGGCCTCGACATCTACCTCAAGCTCGAGTGGCTCAACCCGTTCGGCTCGGTCAAGGACCGGGCCGCCTCGTACTTGTTAGAAGGCCTCGCCTCTCGAGGCTCGCTGCACGGGAAGCAGTTGGTCGAGGCGTCGTCGGGCAACACCGCCATCGCCCTGGCCGCATTGGCCGCATTGGAAGGGCTACCGATCACGATCACGATCCCCGATGGCGTCCCCCAGGAGAAGAAGGTTTTGCTGCGGATGCTCGGCGCCGAGGTCTGGGAGACGCCAGACGACCTCTGCCCGGTCGACAGCCCTCGCGACGGAGCCATTGCCCTCGCCCGCTCCATCGCCGGGAGCGTCGGCGGTGAGAACTTTCTCTGGCCGGACCAGTACTCGAACCCGGACAACGTCAGAGCGCACTACGAGACGACCGGGCCCGAGATCTGGCGCCAGACCGAGGGCCGGGTCCAAACCTTCGTCGCCGGATTCGGCACCTGCGGCACCGTCTCGGGCGTCGGGCGATTCCTGAAAGAGCAGGACCGCAACATCCGCATCGTTGCCGTCGAGCCTCAGAAGGGACACCGCTTGCCCGGCATGAAGTCATTCGCCGAGGCCCGGGAGCCGGACATCCTCGATCGCTCGGTCATCGACCAGGTCGTCCGGGTCGACGACGATCTTGCCTACAGCGTGACCAAGCGCCTCTATCGCGAGGAGGGTCTGATCGTCGGGCCGTCGACTGGGGCGATAGTCGCCGCGGCGACCGGTCTCGCCGAGCCCGGTCTGACCGTAGGAATCTCGCCCGACTCCGGATTCAAATACGCATCTTTCTTCGTCGACCACCTCGGCGACGAGGGCCTCCCACAAGTCTGAAGCCAACCAACGAAAGCATGGAGAGAAGCAATGAACGACACAATTGTTGTTGACGAAACGCTCGACACGTCCGGACTGCTGTGCCCGCTGCCGGTCTACAAGGCAGGGCTGATTCTCAATCGCCTTGAGACCGGAAAGGTTCTGCACCTGATCACCACCGACCCGGGCTCACTGGAGGACATCCCGGCTCTGGCCCGCCAGCGCGGAGACCAGTTGCTCGGCCTCGAGAACAAGGGCACCACGCAGTTGTTCTGGCTCAAGAAGGGCCCGACCCAAGGAGATGGCAAGAAATGACGATCCTCGCCGAGAACCCCGGAGCAGTGGCAGTGGCCGTGGCCGAACAAGCCCCGGCCAAGCTGAAGCGGATCGCTCTGGTCGCGGCCAAGGGGACGCTCGACCAGGCCTATCCACCGTTGATCCTGGCGACAACCGCCGCCAGCCTTGGCTGGGAGGCGGGCATCTACTTCACCTTCTACGGGTTGGACGTCATCCACAAGAAGAGGTCGCGCCGCCTCAAGGTCGCGTCGCTCGCCAACCCATCTGGACCGGTTCAGCTTCCCAACCTCCTCGGGGCGATCCCGGGGGCGACAGCAGCGGCGACGGCCGTGATGAACAAGTGGATGCGCGACGCCAAGATGCCCCCGGTCACCGAGTTCATCGACATGGCCCAGGGTCTCGGGGTGAAGTTCTTCGCCTGCTCCACGTCGATGGGTGTTATGCGAGTCGCGGAGAAGGACCTGATAGACGGCTGCCTCATCGCCGGAGCCGCCGCCTTCCTCGACTACGCGGCCACCGCCGACGTCCAGTTGTTCATCTGACCTTTCTTGTGACGGTTCACCACCCCTGTGGTAGACGAACCGTCGCAAGAACGAGGATTTACGACTTCTTCCGGTCCCTGAGGGCAAAGAACCCCCACATGCCCACCGAAACCCCGGCGAAGACGATAAGCAGCGCGATCGTTGTGGCAACCGGAACCAGAGTGCTTTCGGCGAGGTAACCGCTTTGAGGGTTGACGAGGGCATGGAAGAAGGCGAGGACCGCAATCCCCCAGATCACGATCCACCATTTCTTCCGGTTTGCGAACAGGGTCTTGCCGGGCAGGCCGCGCAGGGGCAGCAACCCGATCGTCAATGCCTCGAAAGCCGCCACGGTTATGGTGGCGAGACCAGCTTCACCAACGTCGCTGCCGAAGCCGGCCCCATCCCCTGCTCTGATCGCTCCGAGTGCGACCCACGAGAGGATCGCCACGGCCAGCAGCACCACCGCAGACACTGCTACTTCCCGCGCCTCATCCTGCTCACTCACCTCCCGGGTGAAAGCGAAACCCAGGACGATGCCGTAGAGGTAGCCCGGCACAAAGCCGATGACCCGCGAGAGCACGACGCATGCAACGCCCACGATCAGGGCGATTGGCAAGGCCCGCAAGCGCCCCCACTCTTTCGACTTGGCCCGGCGAATAACCAGGGTGGGAAGAGCGAAGCCGAGGGTGGTCACCACCACGCCAATCAGCAACCCGACGAACACAGCCACCGATTCGCCATTGGGACCGAAACTTGGATCGAGAAACCCGAACAAGAGCGCACTGACCACGACGAAGACCAGAAAGCCGGCCGGCCGGTCCCAGAACCTTCCCGCTTCGTCGGCCCGTCGCCGCCGTCGCAACCAGCGGCGAATCTCATCATGGTGTTTGGCCAGGGTGTTGTTGAACATCTCGGCCGGGAACGGCACCAGGAACACGACACCAGCAGTGACAGCCAGACTCGTCGCCACAACAACCGGGTCGAGGTTCAAGTCTGTGATCGACGGCACCGACGCCACCAGGGACTCACCGCCGATCCGCGCCTGGTTGAAGCCGACCGCACCCAACTCATGCCAGAGGACCGTCGCCCTGCCGTCATCTTCCGATGCAGCCACAACGGAGTCGATCGAGCGGCCCTCGGTGCCGGCCACGAAACCCTGGTCCCGCCAGGCGCCTCCCGGCCCATGGGAGAACATCAGAGCACCCTCGCCGGTAGCGGTGGCGACGGTGATCTCGCCGCCGGGCGCGACTGCGAGGGCACCATCTATGGCCCCGAGGGTCGTCTCAATCAACTCGGTGTCGGACCAACCGGACGTCGCCGTCCATCTCCGGTATTCGATGCTGAAGGAATTGACCAGGACCGAGTACACGCCCCCGATAGCATCTGCCCCCACCAATGTCCCCGAAGACTGCGGGAGCGAGAGGGAGAGGCTTTCGAACGGAGCCCAAGTGACTCCGGAGTCTGTCGAGTACGACCAGACCCAGCCTCGATCCTCGCTGAAGTCGTACCAGAAAGCGTGCAAGCCTCCATCCGAGTCGATGGTGAACGCTGGGAAGGTGATGATCTCGTCGGCCGGGTTGAGTTGCACAACACCGAAATGGATCGAGTTGGGCGGCTCCAAATGGACGACCCGCAACACCCCATCGCTTCCGTAGACCGGGACGAAGTCCGAGGCAGCTGCTTCCCTCGCAATTTCGATCGGAGCCGACCATTCGCCGTCCTCCCGACACGACTCTTCAAGCGCGATCAGGGTCCAGAGCACACATGGAACTCCGTCCGGCCGAACCAGCACAACGGGAGCAAACGTGCTCACCCCGGAAACGACGATCTCCGGACTGCTCCAACCTGTTCCCACCCGATGGCTGTAGAAGATGGTCTGTTCACCGATCGCCCCTTCGATCCAGACCACGTGAAGGTCGCTATCGGTTCCTGCGGCCATCGAAGGAGTCGAAGTTCGATCGGGAATCGGGGGGGCCGACTGTGCGACTGCTGCGGTCGCAAGCACCATCGCTCCGAGTCCGGCGGCGATTGCGATGCGAACCCGTCTCATTGGCTCAGGCCATTCTCCCTCGTTTTGCGCGCCGCGATTGGGGCCAGGGCCCCATGTCGGCGCGCCAGAACGAGGATCAGGACTTGAAGAGCCACTCCACCCGTTCACCGAGGAAGGTCCTCACCTCGTCTCGCAGGTCCGGGTGCTGGTCGAGATCGGGGTCACGATCGACGAGGGCAAAGGCCTCGCGACGGGCCGCCACCAACTCGTCGAAGTCTTTGAGGATGTCGGCCATCCTCAGGTCGGCCATTCCGGACTGCCGCGCACCAAAGACGGTCCCCTGGCCTCGCAACTTCAGGTCTTCCTCGGCGAGGCGGAATCCGTCGGTGGTCGCCACCATCGCGGCGATTCTGGCCTCCCCCTCCTCTGTGGCTGGATCGGCGATCAAGACGCACGTGCCGGCATCGGCGCCGCGGCCGACTCTCCCCCGCAGCTGATGCAACTGCGAGAGACCGAAGCGGTCGGCGTCCTCGATCACCATCACCGTCGCGTTGGGGATGTCGATGCCCACCTCGATGACGGTGGTCGACACGAGGACGTCGATCTCTCCTGCCCGGAAGGCGCCCATCACCCCTTCCTTGTCGCGAGGGTGTAGCTGGCCGTGTATCAACCCCACGGTCAACTCGGGGAAGACGCTCTGAAGCCGCTTATGCTCAGCCGTGGCCGACGACAGTTCGATCTTGGGGCTGTCCTCGACGAGCGGACACACCACAAAGGCCTGATGGCCCGCGGCGACCTCCTTGCGGATCAGATCCCAGGCCCGCTCCTCACCGACCGGGCTGATTGCCATGGTCCTGACCGGACTCCGCCCGGGGGGCATCTCATCGATGATGGAGACGTCGAGGTCGCCATAGAGGGTCATCGATAGCGTCCGCGGGATCGGGGTGGCCGTCATGATCAAGAGGTCGGGGTCCGCTTCCGTTGCCTTCTCCTTCAACAGGACGCGCTGGCCCACGCCGAACCGGTGCTGTTCGTCGATTACGGCGATGGCAAGGCGGGCAAATTCGATACCTTCCTGGATGAGAGAGTGGGTCCCCACAACCAGATCCACCTCGCCCTTGCGAATGGCGTTGATCACATCGGATCGGGCCGCACCCGGGTCGTAGTTGGTCCGCGCCTGAGAAGAAGTAAGGAGAGCGATCTTCACCACCGGTCCGCTGGTTGCGAACAGGTTCACCATCCCCAGGCGGCCACCTGGCCCTTCCTCGGGCGGAGACAGCCCGGCGACCTCGAGCAAACCCCGGATGCTTATGAAGTGTTGTTCCGACAGAACCTCGGTCGGAGCCATCACCGCTCCTTGATTGCCGCCCTGCACTGCGACCAGGAGAGTGGCCACTGCGACGACGGTCTTTCCGGAGCCGACCTCGCCCTGGAGCAACCGGTGCATCGGGTGATCGGCGCCGA
>JANMST010000166.1:0-2545 GCA_031389635.1 Acidimicrobiia bacterium
CCACCTGGGTCCGGGTTTGCGCCAGACGGCAGGCCGTGCAGACCTTTGCTTCCGATTCGAGCAAACGGAGGGCTTCACTCATTTGGGCACAAGGTACCTGGATCGGGCCGGGCACAAGTGGGCGGTGATGGATAGCCCCGCCAGATTGCGCCACCTTCTCGTCCGTAGAATCTGTTCATGTACGGGATCACACTCACCGTGGCCGCATGTCTGAGGTCGGGCACCCGGGCCGACGTCGCCTGGTTGGTCGACGCCGAGGGGCTGCCGATCATCGACTGGTCGGATGCCGTGGCGTTCACTCCCGGGGGCGGCCGAATCGGATCGCTGGCCGGCGGTGCCCTCGACGGCCGGCTGACCGACCTGGCGGGACGGTGGAACACGGGCCGGCTGGTCGATCTCGAGGTCACCGAGATCGACGCCTTGATCGCCGGCCTGCCCTCGGCCGGTTCTGCTCGGTGTCTCCTGGTGCCGGCCACTGCGCTCCCGAAAGCTTTGTGGGAGCTGGCGTCGACTCGCCAATCGGTATGCCTGGTATGCCGAATGCAAGGCGACGAGGTGGTCGAGATCAGCCTCTACACCGCCGACACGATCGGCGAGGCCGGGGAGGTCATCGAGCAACTGTTCGCGACCGGGACCAGCGGGTCGACCATGCTCGACAACAAGGTGATCACTGTCTTCCGGGCGGTGCCCCAGCTAATCGTCATCGGAATTAGTCCGGTCGCTGACGCACTCGCTGACCTAGCCGGACTGGTGGGCTGGCGGACCAGGATCCTCACAGACGTTGCCTCGGCGACCGGTGTGATTGCCACCCTGTCCAAGCTCGACAAAGTCGTGGTGACAGGGCACGACCTCGACCTCACGAGCGCCGCCCTCATGGCCGCTCTGGATAGCAAAGCGGGCTATATCGGATCTCTTGGCGGCCTCCGAATGCAGGAGAACCGTGCCGACTGGCTCGCCTATCGGGGGGTAACCGACCTCACCCGCGTCCATGGTCCGGCGGGCATCGATATCGGAGCCGAAACCCCGGCCGAAATCGCCGTGTCGATCCTGGCCGAGGCCATTGCCGACCTGGCCACCGACGATCGATAGAAGTAGAAGCGTGGTGCGTGGTCCGTTCAAGAGTGAGACGCCAGACGCCAGACGCAACCGACCGGTCATCAGATCCGGTGGCCACAGTAAGAAATATTCGGCTCGGGCTAGGCTTAGGCTGACCTTTTTGGATTGAAACTCGTTGGTAGGAGCAATCGATGACTGGCCAAAACGAAACCACGGCTGATGTTCTGAAATCGGTCTGGCTCACCAGTCACGAGCATGACGAACTGGACGAAGATTGCAGCCCGACCAAGTCGTGTCGCAACATGAAGGACGTGACTTTCGATGGGTACGCCGAGCCGGGAAGCGACCTGGGAGCGGCTTGGCGGGCCAAGCTGGCCCGCGAGGGCAAGCTGAGCACGTCGGGCGCGACCGTCCGCGACCTGATCCTCGGTCAGGGCGAACCAACCTGACCGAAGCGGTCACCCCCTCCCTTCGACAGGCGGTCAGGCCGTGGGCAACCACTTTGCACCAGTAGCCAACGTCGACGAGCTCACGGGTCGGCTCCGCCAAGGCGGCTACCTGGCCGATCGGGGCCTATCCACCTCGATCTACGTGGCGCTGGCCTTGGGACGTCCCCTTCTGCTAGAAGGCGAGGTCGGAGTGGGCAAGACTGAGGTTGCCAAGGTCCTGGCGTCGGTATTCGACCGCCAGTTGATCCGGCTTCAGTGCTACGAGGGAATCGACACCAACCAGGCCCTCTACGAATGGGACTATGCCCGTCAGATGCTCCAGATCCGGGCGCTATCGGAGCAGAACCTGGCGGACGAGGACAAAGTCGACAAGTTGTTTGGCCCCAAGTTCCTGCTTGTACGGCCACTGCTCACAGCAGTCCGGGCCGGTGATCGGGCCGTCCTCCTCATCGACGAGATCGACCGGGCCGACGATGAGTTCGAGGCCTTTCTGCTCGAACTCCTCTCCGACTATCAGATCACCATCCCCGAGATCGGGACCATCGTCGCCGAGACACCGCCCATCGTGATCCTCACCTCCAACCGCACCCGCGAGCTCCACGACGCACTCAAGCGACGCTGCTTGTACCACTGGGTTGGGTATCCCAGTGCCGAGCGCGAGGTTGAGATCGTGTTGGTCCGGGCGCCACAGGCGACCGAGACCCTTGCCCGCAAAGTGGTGGCGGCGGTGGGCCGGCTGCGCCAGCTCGATCTGGCCAAGCCGCCAGGAGTCGCCGAGACGCTCGACTGGGTAGCGACGCTCAACGTTCTGGATCGGTCGGTTCTCGACGTCGACACTGTGAGGGACACCCTCGGCGCCGTTGTCAAGGAGCGTGACGACCTTGAGGCGGTACTTGATCACCTCGAGGAGATCGCCGTCGATGGCTGAGGAGTACATCGCCATCGAGGAGATAGAGGCGGCCAACCGAACACCCTTCGTCCAGATGCTGGTCGACTTCGGCCGGGAGCTGCGCATGGCCGGGTCGCCGGTTGGGTCGGGC
>JANMST010000177.1:0-2834 GCA_031389635.1 Acidimicrobiia bacterium
GAGCATGCGCATGTGAAACTGCATCATCAGGGGATCCATCATTGTCATACTGTCCGGGCGAGCGGAGTCGGCGCTCACACCGGGCGGGTGCATCCTTTCGTGGCCTGTGACTGGCACACTGTCGCGTGTGGGAGCGCGGGCTGAATCGCGCCCCGTCATCCTGGAGTGGTCCATGGCGGACATGCTATCCCGGCGCATCCCCGGCATCCTGGAATGATCCATGCCGGCCATGACCGCGCCACGCTCCACCGTCGGGGTCGGAAACCCGGGAAGAAATCCCACCGCAGCACCGCCCATGTTCTCGATTCCCATCATCTGTGCCATCTCTCGCCATTCGTCGACCGTTTGTACGAATGACGTGCTGTCGCGGTATCGACGCGCCGCCTCCATGATGCGGGCGCGTTTCTGGTCCCGCGTGACGTTCGGATTCGCGAGGATGTCGCTCACCACGTCGTGCATCGAGTGCAAATTGTCGAAGATGATCGCCGCCTCGGGATAGCGCGCGGTGAACGTGGGTGCGATCGCTGCGGTCATCGGCATGATGCGCGGCATGTTGGTCGGAGGGTTTTCGATCATCTGCCGAAAGCGCGCCACTGTCGCGAGTACCCCCGTCTGCCGCTCATCCTTGTTCTTGCCTACCACGAGCGGTTCGTAGAGCCCGACTTGCAGCCAGTGGTAGGCCCAGATAAGGCCATTGAATTTCGGGTAGCCTTTGCGAAAGGCCAGCGAATAAGGCTGCGCCTCCATGAGTTCCATTGTCTTTGGCAAGGAACTGAAGGCAAGGTCACGTCTCGTCTTATAGTAGCGGGTCAACTCGGCGACCTTCGCGTCCTTCTGCTCGTCACTCAGCCGTTCGTCCGCCCACACGTCGTAAACCTGACGGTGGAAGAGGTGCGCCCAATCGAACATCATCTTCGCTTCGGGAGCGAGTTTCGCGTAAGCGATCTCGATCGCCGACTCTTCGAGCGGCAAACGCGGTGGATGAACCAGAATTTCTTTCGTCAGTCGGTTATACCACTTCTCCTCCAGCTCCGAGGCAGGAGCCGTCGGACGGGTCCAGAGCGTCTCGTAGAGGATCGCATGACCAAAATCGAATGCGTTGAAGAGACGGTCGGCTGCGGGATAGTTGTGTCGGAACTGCCAGTTGAAACTGCCAGGCAGGTAGAACTGCTCGTACGCGGTCGACCACTGGGCCGCGGCGCTGGGCGCGAACGCAACGCTGCCTGTTAGTGCGATGGCAGCAGCGAAGGCGGCCGTTGTGGTCTTTCGATACGCGTGGCGCATGGTAGTTCCTCGATCCAACTCGGATTGTATTCGTGCCAAAGAGAAACGAGCGAGGTGATCCTGACGACACCGTTATCGACCAGGCATAAGGGCACGCACCGCGAAAGCGCGCGCAAGTCCGAAGGTCAGAGTCCACGATTGCTCCGGGCCGGTCAGGCGCCGTCCCACCCCAGCGTCGAGTGAAAACTCTGGACTGAGTTGGTAACGGACTCCGCCCCCCGCGTTCCATTCGATGTCGTCGTCCGGGTGGATGGGCTGCCGTGCGTAGACCTCGGCCGCGACAAGCATCGACTTCAGCGGGTACGTCCGATCCACTGCCATGCCCACGAGCCACCGTGCGACCTCCGCCGCGGCGCCAGATGTCGAAGCGGTGCTGGTTGCTGTACCAAAGGTGTATTCAGCGTTGACGTGAAAACGAGCCCACTGGTAGGTGCGTGTTGCGATCCCTTTTGCCGATGCGTAGGTCCGATCGGGCCCCAGGCTCCCGGCGGGAATGAGAACCTCACCAACCAGGCCGAAGGCAGGGAAGGTTTGTGTCTCCACGTTCAGATTGTGGAGAACCGATATGTCGACCCCCGCGATACCGGAACGGCGCTGGCCCGCGCCAACATCCATGAAGGCCAGCGGCAAGCCCACTTCGAGGTGAGTGCGCGGGAGAATTCCATAGGTCAGTTCCGGCTCCACGCTCCAACGGTAGATGCCGCCGCGGGCGCGCTCGAGCCTGAGGGGCGCAAGCTGCAGCTCGAAGGCGTATCGCTCCGTCGCATAAGCGTCCTCAACCTGAATGGGGCGCCCTTTGTCGGTGTTGTAGTAATCCGTCTGGGCCGATACAGGCTCTGGGGCAACAATGGAACCGAGGCTGACCAACGCGGCAGTACCCACTACCCGGGCTGAGTTGCGGACCATTGGGTATAACGTTTCGTGCCGGTGCATGTTCGGTTCCTCGATCGCAAACACGATTCGTCCGGCTGCTGCTCAGCCAGGCCGCCCGCTGGAAAGGTACCCCATTTTACACGCCATAAAAATACCCCTCCAGAGCGAAGGTTGTGGCAACATCACGGACGCTGGCCCGAGAACGACCACACTCTGGCTGAGCCTGCAGAGCTTCGCTAACGGATCGGGTTTTAACTAGGATAAAGGAAGTCGTATTTCATCCGAAGTCGCATTCCTCCCGGCGACACAGGAGTAATGGCTGCAGAAGCGATGACGACTCACCCGGTGGTCCCTGACTTGGAGCGTGTCATGGAGAAATCTCAACCACGTCGTTTCATTGGCCCGTTCGCCCTGGCGGCCGCGGGGGTCCTCATCGTCGCCGGCGTGCTCGCGGCACACGACTTCTGGATCGTTCCGAACGCCTTCGCCATCGCGGATGGCGGAACGATCGAAGTACGCGGACAGACGAGCAGCAAATTCCCGACGAGTGAATCGGCGGTCGCGCTGGCTCGTATCGCGGACGCGCGCGTCATTGGCGCGTCCAGCGACGAGCGCATCGCCGACCTCTCGATCGCCGCCCCGTCGCTCATGCTCCGCCATCGCCCAACCGGGACGGG
>JANMST010000194.1:0-4576 GCA_031389635.1 Acidimicrobiia bacterium
GTCGCCATCGTCTTGGCGGTACCGGCGCTGGCCGGGGGAGCCCAGGTCACCAGGGGTGACCTGGCGGTCTTCGCCGACGGATCGGGTCTTGGCTACAGCGATGTAACCGGGCGGGTGCAGATGGTGCGTACTGGCGACGGCAAAACGATCGTGAGCGTTCAGGTAGCTGGCCTGACGCCCGGCGCCACCTACGGCTCCCACGTACACAACCAATCGTGCGCAGTTGGCAGCGCCGGGGGCCACTACAGCTTCGGGCATTCCGTGGTGGGTGGCGCTGGCCCCGGCGACAGCGAAATCTGGCCGGGGCCCTTCACGGCCAACGCCGCAGGCCACGCCAATGGCACGGCGATAGTCGACGAGACCGCCGGAGTCACAGCAGTGTCGGTGGTGATCCACGCCCCGGGCGGACAAAAGGTCGCCTGCGCGGATCTGAGTTAGCCAAGCGGGTTGTGTGGAGCCGCGCCAGGTCCGGGTCCGGCTCCGCATCTGACCGGCTGGCCGAGACTCACCTAGCTATTGCTGAAGACCTGATCAGGAGCCATAAGACGCCGATATCGACAGTTAAGACTCGACAGACTCGGGATGGTCGGCGCATTCATGGCCATCCCCTGCCCAGGCTCGTTGTGCCGTGGACTGGTTGGTGTTCTCGGAGAGAGCCGGGCCCATGACTGAGAACCGGCAGACGACTAGCCGGGGAACGATTTCATCGCCTGATCGAGGCACCGTGTGCTCGGGCAGGAACCCGGCGAGCCGAGGCCGCGGCGTTGGTAGACGCCGCGCTGCCGTTGAGATCAAACGCGCTCCATTTTCAGTGGCGTCCTCGAGCCAAAAGTGGAAGGAGCATCATGTACAGGAACATGACCCTGTCGCGAGAAACCCCCTGGCCCGGACGGGTCGGGGGGTTTCTTCGTTGCCGGGTACCGATCTCAGTGCCCTTGGGAGGCGCCAAGCCCGGGCGGATGGAGCCTATCGGCCTCGCCACAGGGTCGTAGCCGTCAGGTTGGTTCCCGGTTTTCGCGCTCTCTGGGTCTTGTCGATGCAGCCAGTGCCACCTTTGCTTTTTCGCACCCCTCCAATTTCAATGTCAGTCACTCTGTCAGCCGATGACCGAAGGACCTGTCAGCCCGGGGACGGAAGCGCCGCATGAGGCTCGTATGTTTGTCAAGGGGGCTGGTGGAATCGGGTCGAGGGCGCGTTGAAGTGGCAGGCGAGTCGCCGGCGGTTCACGGGTGGTCGGTGTGCCCTACCGTTGCCTGGCCTCGAGCCAGGTCAGGGCGAGGGAGGCGGCCAGGTCGACGACTCGTCCGGGGACGATGCCCCGGGAGAGGAGGGTGTCGCGGAAACCTGGGTCGATGAGAACTGACACCACCTGGACGGCCTCGGTGTCGCCTATGCGATCGCCAAGGGCGGCGGCGATCATCTCCCCGACAGCAGTGTCATAAGCCTGGCGGGCCCCCAGTAGTACGGGGTGGTCGGGACTTTTCTGGTAAATGCGATATGCCCCCTCGGAGCGGTCGTACAACCCATAGAGGGCCGTTACGAGTTGGTGAACCCGCTCGGCCAACGGGGCCGTTGCCTCGATTTGCTGTGCGCCGGGAAGGGCCAAATCCTCTCTCCACGTTGCCAAGGCTGCGGTAGCCAGGTCGTTGGGGGTTTGGAAGTGATACAGCACCGTTCCCGATGCGACCTCGGCCCTCCGGGCCACCGCCTGCATGCTGGTTCCCTCGATCCCGTTCTCCCCGTACTCGACGGTGGCGGCCTCGATGATTCGGCGTCTCGTTTCGGCTACCGACGACGCTCGTCTCCCCAGTCGGTATGGGCGTTTCTTGCTCATCGCTCCAGTTTAATTGACTGGGGCAAGTAAATAAAGTAATGTTGGGAAAAAGGAGGTGGAAGCTCCGGTGACAGAGACGCTCGATCAGTCGGTGCACCAGATCGGTACAAGCCTCAATTCGCGCTGGATGAGGTTGGCTCGGGCGGCCAGCATTGTCATCGTATTTTGGGCGGTTGCGCTCCAGCTCATTGTGGGTTTCGTCATCCCCCCGGTGCTTGCAGTCGGGGTGGTCTTCGCAACTCTCGTCCCCTTCCTGACAGCTGACCGCCCGCGCCTCGGCCTCGCCCTCGCTGTCGTCGCTCTGTTGGCATTAGGCGGAAACATCCCCTCGCTAGTGGAAGAAATCTCACACCCGTCATCGGCAATGGCATTCATCCTCACTCTCGTCTCTGCGTCGGCCGCAGTGGTGGCGCTCATCGCAGGCGCCGGGGCATACTTCCGCTGGTCGCCAACCGCAATCGGCGCCATCACGTCAGGCTGGGTCGGCCTCTTCGTGCTGGGAGCGGCGGCCTCCCTGATAATCGCTTCCGGTGTCGAATCCGTCCCGGCAGCCGCCGGCGACATTGCCGTCGTCGCCGAGGGCAACCGGTTCGCTCCCGCCGAGATCCTCGCCCCTGTCGGACCTGTTGGCTTCTGGATCGACAACCGGGATGGCGCCAGGCATACCTTCACCATCCGCCAGCTCGGGGTCGACCACGAGATCCCGGGTCGCAAATCCCAGCGAATCGAGCTTGAGGCGCCTCCCGGTGTGTATCAGGTGTTTTGCCGGGTGCCGGGTCACGAGAACATGCAAGCCACCCTGAGGGTGGGTTGATGGTCGGCTCCCGCGCCTATGACTTCATGTACCGGGTGTGGGCTCCGTGGGATTCGGTAGGGGTGCGAAGCGAACTCAAGACGGTTCTTGATCGCCGGCTGGTGTCGGCCCGGACCCACCCACGGGCGATCGACCTCGGGTGTGGCACCGGGGCGAACGTCGTCCACCTGGCCGGACTCGGGTTCGACGCCCACGGCGTCGACTTCTCCTCCGTGGCGCTGGACAAGGCCCGGGCCCGCGCGGCCGAGACCCGGGTGACGTGCACCTTCGTCCTCGGCGATCTGACGGCCGAGACCATTCCCGGAGTCGAAGGCGCCTTCGACCTCCTGCTCGACTTCGGCACGCTCGATGACCTGCGGGGAGGGGCCCGCCAACGGATGGCCCTCACAATCGAACGACTGGCCCGTCCCGGCTCAGTGCTCATCGAATGGTGCTTCTACGGCGCCGCCAACCAGCTTCCTCTCATGAGCTTCACCGGGCCCTCCCGGCTGACTGGGTCCATCGAGCCGGGTGAGCTCGAAGCGATGTTCGGCGAAAGTTGGGACATCGATGAACTCAGGTCCGATCCGGAGCACCGGGTAGCTTGCTTCGTTCTCAGCCACCACTGAGCCCCGATCAGTCGCCGATTTCCTCAGCCGCGGCCCCCCGCCCGAGAGGATTTCGCCGACGGTTTTGTCATTGGTCTCAAAATCTGCGATTGCCGGCCAGGCACCACCCCTGCAGAGCGGTCCGGGCCTATCTACCCGAGAACCCCCGTGTCACTACGGTCGGATCACCAAACCTCGCAGCACACGACCGATCCCGCATATCTCCCAATCTCCTTCATGTCGCCCCTTGACGCATCCGAACAGGCAGCGAGTAGAGCGGCTGACCTCGACGTAGAGAGCCCACCGATCGGGTTCGCATCGCCAGGGCCACCTTTGACTTTTCGCACCCCTCCAATTTCAGTGTCAGCCACCCTGTCAGCCCATGACAGATGACCTGTCACCCCGGAACAAACATGTCAGCCCGGAGGACGGGAGCGCAAAATCCCGGTTCGGCGCTGGTATTATCAAGGTCCCCCAACCATCCACAGAACGGCCACTACGCCTCATGGCGCGGATGCAGCGCAAGCGGTTCAGTGAACCCGCCGAGGTCCGAAACTTTCCCCGCGGGAAGGTCGAAGTCGTCGAACTCGACGACGTGGTTGTCGGTCGGATGACCTACGAACCCGGCTGGCGGTGGTCGGTCGACGTCAAGCCGATCGCCGGCACGGACAGCTGCCAGTTCCACCACCTCGGGATTACGCTGACCGGTCGGCTCCGAGCCGAGATGTCTGATGGAACCGAGCTCGAGGTTGGCCCTGGCGACGTTTTCGAGATCCCGCCCGGCCACGACGCCTGGGTCGTCGGCTCGGAACCGTGGGTGTGTGTCGACTTTGCGGCGATGCGGAACTTTGGCCGGACCGCCGAGCATCGAGGCGAGCGGATCCTTGCCTCCATTTTGTTCACCGACATTGTCGACTCGACTGCGACGGCTCAGCGTCTTGGCGACGGCGGTTGGGCCGACCTGGTGGCGGCGCACAACGAACGCGTCCAGTTCGTTCTCAATCGCTACAGCGGCAGGCTCGTGAAGACTACCGGTGACGGGATCCTCGCCCTCTTCGATGGCGCGGAGCGGGCGGTTCGCGCTGCCGCTGCACTCAACGACGCGGTCGCTGGCCTCGAGATCCAACTCCGAGCAGGAATCCACACCGGCGAGGTGGAACTGGTCCCCGGTGACGTCCGCGGCGTAGCGGTCCATGCCGCAGCCCGAGTGATGGCTTTGGCTCGACCCGGTGAAACCCTGGTCTCTGGCACCACCCGCGACCTGCTCGACGTGACAGGCCTCGAATTCGACGACCGGGGCAGCCATGTTTTCAAGGGTCTACCGGGAAAGCGACCCGTCTT
>JANMST010000301.1:0-3820 GCA_031389635.1 Acidimicrobiia bacterium
CGCACCAGAGTGCGGGTTCTTCGCGCCAAAACAGGGGGTTTGTCGGGTTGGGTGAGGTGACCTTTACCTTTGACGATCACGCGGTGCCGTTCCGCGACGGCGAGGCGGTACTGATCGCGCTGCTGAGGGCCGGCCTGCACCCGACCGGAGGGGGATGTTTGTGTTTGGCCGGTGATTGCCCCTATTGCATCGCAACGGTGGACGGCCTCTCGTACGTGCGGACTTGCCAGGTCCCGGCCGCCACCGGGATGGTGGTGATCCCTCATCCCCGCGGCGGCGAGCCTCCGCTTCCCGAAAATGGCCGTCACGATGAGGTGCCGGTCGAGTCGGTTTTTTGTGATGTGGTGATCATCGGCCAGGGGGAGTCAGGTACTTCCGCGGCCGACGCCGCAACTGAGGCAGGCAGGCGGGTGGTCACTCTCGACGCCCTTCGGGGCGAGGAAGCGATAGGTATCTACGCGGGTCCGACCGTGGTGGCCCGGAAACGCACCGGGATGCTTCATCTTCACTGTCAGGAGGTGGTCGTCGCCACCGGCGCACTCGAGGAGCAACCGGTCGTTCCCGGGAGCCATCTGGCCGGGATCGTCACGTCCCGGGCCGCGGCGTTGCTACAGGAGGCGGGCCTCGACCTCGGGCAGGTCGTCACCGTGACGTCCGACCGCCGTCCGCTTCGCTTCGAAGGAAGCGATCGGGTCGAGGCGGTCGTGTTCGACGATGAGACGAGGGAAGAGTGCGATACCGTCGTAGCTCGCTTTGGCCTCCATCCTCGCAATGCCCTGGCGCGCATTGGGCACGGTCTCAACGTCTCTGTCGTCGGCGATGCTGCCTCGACCTCAGCCCTCCCACCGCCTCCCGTTGCAGGGATCGTTTGCCCCTGTGCCGGAGTGAGCGTCGAGGATTTGGAGTCCGTGTGGCGACGCGGCTTCCAGGAGATGGAACTGCTGAAGCGGGCGACCCTGGCCGGGACCGGCACGTGCCAGGGAGCCGTCTGTCTTCCTCATCTCCGGTCGTTCATAGCCGACCATGGCGGCGAGGTGCCGGCGCCGTTCACCGCCCGTCCTGTAACTCGACAGCTAACAATGTTGGAGACCGCGGCAGGCTTCGACCTGTCTCCGTTCCGCCGAACCGGGCTTCATGAAGACCATGTCCGGTTGGGAGCGACGATGGATCGGTTCGGTGGATGGTGGCGCCCCTGGCGGTACCCCGATGTCGAGGCTGAGTACTGGGCGGTGCGCCGGGCAGTTTCGCTCGGCGACGTCGGCACCCTCGGCAAGATGGTTGTCTCCGGGCCAGATGCGGTCGAACTGCTGGAACGCCTCTATCCGTGCCGCGTGGCCGATCTGAAACCGGGCCGCACTCGTTACGCCCTGCTTCTTGACGAACGCGGATACGTGATTGACGACGGTCTGATCTGCCGCGATTCCGACACGAGATTTTTCCTCACCTTCACCTCGGGAGGGGCATCGTTCGCGGAGATGTGGGTGCGAGATTGGAGCGAGAGCTGGGGGCTCGACGTCCGCATCCTCGATCGCACCATGGCCCTGGGAGCGATCAATGTCACCGGGCCCCTCGCCAAGGAGTTGCTGGCACGGGCCGGGGTCGGCAGCCCGCCCGCCTATATGACGCATCGCCTTTCCGAAGTGAGCGGGGTGCCGTGCCGCATCGTCCGGCTCAGCTTCACCGGCGAAGTCTCGTTCGAGCTCCACCACCCGACCGACCTTTCGTCCGACCTCTGGCGAGCGCTGATGGATCTCGGTGGCGACTTGGGGGTCTACCCGCACGGTCTTGACGTCCTCTTCAACCTCCGATTGGAGAAGGGGCACTTCATCGTCGGGATGGACTCCGAATACGACTCAACTCCTCGCCGTCTCGACCTGGAGTGGGCGGTCAAGCTCGACAAGCCCGACTTCGTGGGCAAGCAGGCGATCATCCGCACCAATCGCATCCCCCTCAACAAGCGCCTGGTGGGCTGGGAGATGGACGGCCCGGCTCCGGCCGAAGGGGCGGTCCTTTTCAAGGATGACGTTCCGATCGGACAGGTGACATCGGCGCGGTTCAGCCGGATCCTGGAGAAGACGGTGATGCTGGGATGGGCCCGTCTGGTCGACGGGGAAACGCCAGGGGAGGCGCTGTGCGACAACCGCCCGGCCCGTCGTGTGCCCCATCCCTTCTATGACCCAGAGGGTGCACGTGCCCGCGGTTGAGATTTTGCGCGGCCGCCGGATCGTTGCGACTCCCGACGCCATCGACTCCGCCGGGATCCCCCCTGATGCTCTGATCTTTCGCATCGCCCCCGATGATGCTCTTGTGGTCGTCGACGGACCGATCGACGTGTCGGACGATCACGCCATCATCGAGTCCGACACGGGCTGGTGCGCCCTGAGGGTTAGCGAGGAGCGGGCGCTGACAATGCTCGTCCACCACGCAGCCTGGGATCCTCCCCCCGATCGGCCGGTCCTGGTGCAAGGAATGGTGGCCGGTATGGCGGCCAAGGTCTATCTCGACGGTGACCGCTCGATGATCGTCGTCGCCACGCCGTTCTCGGCTGAGCTCGAGGAACGCCTCTCGTGAACGAGTTCATCGAAGCGAACGTGAAGCTGACGTGGCCCGACCGGCTGCGACCGTCTTACGACGTGGTGATCATTGGGGGCGGCGGCCATGGTCTTGCGACCGCCTATTACCTTGCGACCCGACACGGACTCACCAACGTCGCGGTCTTGGAGCGAAGCTATATCGGCTCGGGCAACTCCGGTCGGAACACGACTGTCATCAGAGCCAACTACGGCGTGCCGGAGGCCGTTCGCTTCTATCAACACTCCCTCGACCTCTACAAGGGCCTCGAGGAGGAGACCGGTCGCTGGATTATGCACAAGGAGAAGGGCCTCCTCTGGATCGCCCACACCGAGATGGGATTGCGGGCCGAACTCGCCCGGGCCGCGCTCAACCAGGCTTACGGGTCGGAGACAGTGTTTGTCGGCCCCGAGGAGATCAAGAAGATTTGCCCGCAGATCGACTTGAGCGGTAGTGGCCGGCATCCCGTGATGGGAGCTTCGTACCATCCGCGGGGTGCCACGGCCCGTCACGATCGGGTCGTCTGGTCTCTGGCGGAGGGGGCAATGAGGAAAGGGATCGAGGTCCATCAGCGAACGTCGGTGACCGGCCTTAGATCGGATGGCGGCCGGGTAGTGGGAGTCGAAAGCGATCGAGGATCGATCGCCGCCGGAACCGTCTTGATGGCCCTCGGTGGCCACGTCACAACCATCGCCGGGATGGCCGGGCTGCGATTGCCGATCCGGACCCACCCGTTGCAGGCGTTCGTCACCAATCACTATCAAGGGACGTTCGACACGATCGTCGCCTCCACCGAGCTGCTGTTTTATGCGAGCCAGACCGCTCGAGGAGAGATGCTGATCGGGGCCGAGGTCGACCGGCAGCCGTCGTACTCGTATCGGTCGAGCTACGGGTTCTTGTCGTCATGCGCGGGCCGGGCGCTGGCGCTTTTGCCGTTCATGAGCGATCTGCGGGTGCTGCGGCAATGGGCCGGGGTTTGCGACATGTCGCCGGACTTCTCGCCGGTGATGGGCGAGACCGGGATCCCGGGTTTGTTGGTGACGACCGGGTGGGGCACCTGGGGCTTCAAGGCGATTCCGGCCGGGGGAGAGGCGATGGCCGAACTGATCGCCACCGGGAAAGTCCCCGACCTGATCGCACCGTTCTCCCTGGACCGCTTCGCACGCGACCGGACCCTCTCCGACCGGGGATCGTCGGGAACCCAATGACGTCCCACCCAACCCCCCCTCGGGTTTGGGGGGGGGGGCCC